>NZ_WXWO01000109.1:0-60548 GCF_009904845.1 Vibrio sp. V38_P2S17PM301
CACATTTTAATTATTATTAAAATATATATTTCATTCAACTGACATATAACATGAACTTTACATACAAATATATACACCGTACGCTATAAATACATTTCTCTATCCTGTTCATTTCTTTCACTCAGCCCCTTTATCGTACTAAGCTCCCTCACTTTGCCTAAACTGAAATAAACCGGTTGTGCTTCCGGTCTACTCTCTGCAGTTATCAAAACAGGAGGCCATATGCTCAACTGGCAAGATGTCGTTACCTACGCCAATCAAGGTAACCCGGCACCCGATCGAACTTTGCACCTGAGCGATGCGGAGTGGCAAACGCGCCTCAGCGATAAGCAATATTATGTGATGCGCCAACACGGGACTGAGCGTCCGTTTTCAGACCAGATGTGTGAATTGTTTGAACCCGGTCAATACCGTTGCGTTGGTTGTCAGACGATGTTGTTTGACTCGGGCGGTAAGTTTGATTCGCAAACCGGCTGGCCATCGTTTTCACAACCGTTTAAAACCAATGCGGTGTCTTATCATCTGGACCAAACGCTGGCTCAGATCCGCGTCGAAGTGCGCTGTAACTGTTGTGAGGCCCACTTAGGCCACGTGTTTCCGGATGGACCAAGACCCAGCGGGCTCAGATACTGCATCAACGCCGTCGCGATCGAGAAAGTAGAACAGGAGGCAAAATGAACCGACAAACAGCAACATTTGGTGGCGGTTGCTTCTGGTGTACAGAAGCCTTATTCAGTCAGGTTAAAGGTGTGTTGTCCGTCAAAAGCGGCTACAGTGGTGGCCATGTGAAAAATCCATGCTACCGTGAAGTGTGTAACGGCACGACGGGTCATGCTGAGGTGGTACAAATCGAGTATGACGCTGATGAGATCAACTATGCGCAGTTACTGTTGATTCACCTGACCACGCACAATCCGACCACACTTAATCAACAGGGGGCGGACCGGGGCACGCAATACCGCAGTATCATTCTGGCGCACGATGATGAGCAAGTGGAGGTTGCCAACGGGATCATTCAGGAGCTTACGCCCTATTTTGATGACCCGATCGTCACGGAAATCGTAATGTACAAGGCGTTCTACGAAGCGGAATCACATCATCAGAACTATTACGCAGATAACCCGGACAAACGCTACTGCGCAGTGGTCATCGAACCGAAGCTGATCAAGTTGCGTGAACGTTATCAGGATTTGCTCACTGGTTAATTCCAAGGCGCCCGAAAAGGCGCCTTTTCATTGCCTCATCAACAGACGAAATATACTCTGGCAGTCTTTAGGTGACATCAGTTTCGGCACCGGATAATTCCAATATGCCTCTTTTAAAGCTTGCGCTACCATCGCCGCGATGTCTTCTTCTTGGATCTCTTCAAGGTCGTGCGGTAAACCAATGGCAGCACATAACTGATGTATATAATCGATCAGGGCTTGTGCGGCTGATTCCGGGGTCGACTGCTCACTTGCCACTCCCCCAGCGACAGCCAGCGCTTTCATTTTTGCTGCGGCGTGGCTTTTACTGAACTGCATGACATGTGGCAATGCCAGCGCATTCGCTAACCCGTGCGGGATTTGATACTGGCTGCCCAACGTGTGAGCAATTGCGTGCACATACCCCAGGCTGGCTTTGGTGAACGCCAGACCAGCATAATACGCCGCGAGCGACATGTTCAGCCTGACAGCGCGATTGCTTCCTACTTTGACGGCGCTTTCGAGGTTGTCCGTTATCAGCCGGAAGGCCGCCAGTGCATGGCGATCCGTCTCCGGTGTGGCATTTCGGGACAGGTACGCTTCAATGGCGTGCGTCAATGCGTCTATGCCCGTTTGCGCTGTGATATGTGCAGGTAAACCCATCATCAGATCAGGGTCCAGCGCTGCTACTAATGGCATCAGTTTCGGATCCATTAATGGTGTTTTTTGATGAGACTGTGGATTGGACACCACCGCCGCGACCGTCACCTCGGAGCCTGTTCCGGCAGTGGTTGGAATGACAAATAAAGGGGCTGGCGGCTGACGTACCTTAAGTAAGCCAGATAATTGCTTCACAGAACGTTTGTTGGTGGCCAGCGCGGCAATCACCTTAGCACAATCCATTGGCGAGCCGCCCCCTAAAGCAACCACGGCGTCACACTGTTGTTGCTGGTACCGCATATGGCCACGTTGTGCCTCGGTATAAGTGGGATCAGGAACCACATCCGCAAACAGCGTACTGTCGACGCCGTAGCTTTCGAGCTTTGTTTGCAATTGCGCAGCAAAACCCAGCTCAACCATGTCGGAATCAGTAACCACCAGAACCCGGCGACATCCCATCAGACCGACCGAATGGCAGAGTTGACTGACAGCACCGTGGCCGATAAACATGGTCGGTTTAGTGATCGGTAAATACCTGGCCGCCAGTTTCAGACCAGCCATATAAAGGTGATGAAACCAAACTGGATACGTCATTCTCTTCCCTGTTTTGAGCATTTACTCAGATTTTTAGATTAGGAAAAAGTGTGGCTCTTGACCAGAGGGGCGAATAAAAAGTGTGGGGCTGAAATCCCCTCAAACAACAAGGTAACGGCACAGCCGGTTTCGTCCCTGCTCTTTTGCTTTGTACAGCGCAATATCAGCTTCTTTGATCGCCGTGCTGATGTCACCACCTGGCTCGATAATGCTGGTACCGATACTCATTGAAACCTTAACCCGGCCATGTTCCACCGGAATTGAGGTCGCTTCAACGACCAAACGCAGTGCGTCGAGTTTATGGTAAGCCATCGCTTGCGTATTGATTGGCAACATCACCACAAACTCTTCTCCGCCATATCGCGCCACCAAATCTTCGTCTGCAAAATGTTTCTGAAATATTTGACTTAAATACTGCAAGACTTTGTCACCACTTCCGTGGCCAAACGAGTCATTGATGTCCTTAAAATGGTCGAGGTCAAGCATCGCCAGTAAGTGCGGTTTGGACTGTTTAGCCGCCTTCTGGCTGGCTTTATCGATGAAATAACGCCGGTTAAACATCCCGGTCAAACTGTCTTTGATCGCACGTTGATAGTGCCAGTCAATTTCATCATAGAAAAACAGCGACAACACCGCACCCAATGAAGAGATCACCAAAATGCTCTGAACAAACGCAGACAAACTGTGGTAAACGATAGTGGCATCATACTGAGTCATCGCGATATAAGGCAGATATAAAAGCGCTGTACTGAACGCGATGCTGAACGTCAGAATTTTTTCGCCCAGGCGCCCGCTTTGCGTAAATTTAGCCGCTGCCAACGCCGCCACACCAAAGACAGCGGAGTGATTCAGCGCAGCCAGCATCACTCGTAACTCCAATGAATCCGGAATCGTCATCGTCAGGCAAATCTGTAAGCTGGTATAGGCGATGATATGCGCTAAGCCAAACAGAGAAAGCCAGCGAGGTACCGCACGCCCATACCAGTTCAGCACGCCGAACAACAAAGCATAGCTGGCAGCTTGGTAAAAGGCATTATTGGAGGCAACTGAGTAGATCAGCTCCACCCAGGCTCGGGCAATACTGGTCAGATAGCCCAGCCCCAGCAGGATAAAAAACAGCGTGAACCAGCTGGCGGCCACTGATTTACTGTTGGTCAGTTTGTTGCGCACCAGAATAACGAACAACCCTGCAATACCACTACTGGCAATGTTATTCAGGATGGTGGCAGATTTAAGTACATCCAAATCGGTCAACGTCATCAGCTACAACAATCAGCTTACTTATAGTTTTGTAGTTTCTATGTACCACAATAATAACTGTTTACCAAAATATTCACCCTAAAAGGCTCCCTAACAGGGAGCTGAATAACCTTTTATTGTTCTTGCAATTAAAAACGGATAAAAAAACAGCAGGCCTGAGCCTGCTGTTTTAGACAGAAATGGCAGTTAAAGCATGCCTTGCCACAACATCCCAACCGCCACAACCGCGACCAGAGTTAATGCACACGCACCAAGACGCTCTTTACCCTGAAACGGATGTGTTGATTGCTGACGCTTCGCTTTAATGTAGAAATATAAGCCGGGCACATACAACACTGCCGACATCAACAGGTAGTTCAGGCCGGAAGCGTATAAGAGCCACACCCCATATAAGGTGGAACACAGGCCCACAATCAACAAAGCGCCACGATCGCGCTTTTCTAATGCCAGTTTCAGTGTAAACGCACCAACCAGAAAATACGGTACCAGGATCATCTCTGACGCAATCACCAACAGTGTGTCATAGGTACTGCCCGCGTACATAACCAACACCAGAGATACCTGGATACATATATTTGTCAGGGTCAGCGCTTTGACCGGACTCCCTGCGGCATTTTGTTGTGCATACTCGGCTGGAAACATGTTGTCGCGAGCGCACAAATAAGGCGCTTCGGAAGCCAGTACCGTCCAACTGAGGAAAGCACCGCACACGGACACAATTAATCCAGCGCCGATAATGTACTGCCCCCAAGGTCCCAAAATCGTGGTGAGCACTTTCGCCATGGACGGGTTCTGGAATTCCGCCAGTTCAACCGGCTTGATGACCCCCATCGACAACAGGGTCACCAGAACATAGATGGTCAATGCCGTCAGCAGGCCCAAAATAGTTGCCCGGCCAATATCCTTGCGGTGACGAGCCCGGCTCGAAACCACCACGGCCCCTTCAATACCGATAAATACCCAAACCGTAATCAGCATGGTGGCCTTTACCTGAGCCATCAAATCGTGCTCGGCGCCAAAGTGCAGACCGGAGAAATCAACCGTGAACGTTTCCCAATTAAACGCGACCATCGCACAGACAATAAACAGCACCAACGGGATCATTTTTGCAAACGTGGTGATCAAATTGATAAATGCTGCGGTTTGAACACCACGCAACACCAATGCATGCACCAGCCATAATAGCACCGACGCACCTGCCACTGATATCCAGGTGTTACCCGCCCCAAATATCACTTGATCTGGCGTATCAAAAACCAATCCCAGCGTACTGAAAACAATCACCAAATAGGAAACATTGGCAACCATCGCGCTGAACCAGTACCCCCATGCCGAGCAAAAGCCAGCAAAGTCGCCAAAGCCTTCACGGGCAAAGCCGAAAACGCCGCTGTCTATATGAGGTTTATGATTGGAAAGCTGCTGGAAGGAAAGTGCGAGGAAAATCATGCCGACGCCAGTGATTCCCCACCCGATCATCACCGCTAGCGGACTGGCAACGGCAGCCATATTCTGAGGCAAGCTGAAAACACCTGCACCGATCATCGAACCGACAACCAATGCGGTCAAAGAACCAAGCCCGAGTTTATTATCCATGGTAAAAGTCCGGTATATCTCTGTCATGCGGAGGCGCTATTTTAGAGCGAAATCTGCCTGGCTACAGGCTTGTCGTGATCTGTGTCACTGAGATAGTGCAAAAATATACCTATTCATTGCCAACGATCAAAAAGCTGCGTGATTTTCGCTGAAAACTTCGCCACCTTAAAAGTATAAGGCTCCACATATTACACACTTTTAAGTACAGATAAATAAAATATTCCGTTATAAATGAATATTAATCTATTCAATAGCATTATTATGGTTATTTATGTGGTCAGCAGGGAAATAACTATTCAAGCCATGAACGGACGATGCGATCCCTGCCAAGCTTTTATCAGCTTAGTCACTGAATCTGGCAACTTACTGACATTTATATGATGAAAAGCAATATTAATTGGCTAAACTACTGATAAAAGAGTGATCTTAAGATGGAAAACGATGGATATTTACACACTTTAGACTGGTCAACGTCACTCAGGTCAGTGTAGAATCCCGCCTTACTTCAGAGTACACCGTTCATCACACACGTTGCGCGGTGATAACAATAATCTTCACAGCGACAAGCTCGACATACTCTGACGTCTTTGGCTAACAAGTTAGAACAAATTTTCATTTGAAACACGTTTACTCACTTAAACCACTACCTGAATAATTTCGGTTACTTTGTAAGTCAATGGATCAAGATAAATTTACCAACGTATATCGACTGCCTGGTTCGATCCAGGTGCGTATCGCCAAATGGCAGAAAACGTTTAAAGGCACGTCCGATATCGTGCTGCACAAAGCGCTCATGGCGCGGAATAAGCAATTTCAAAAGCCAGACTTCTTACCTAAGGGCTGGTGCGTTACGCTGTTTGACGAACAGGATTTTTCTATTACCGAACACGGTAAGTATATCCAGACCGCCATGCGGACTCTCATCGATCGTAAAGTGTCTTATAAGCGCGTTTATTTGTCACGGGTCCCGCTTGAGAAAGCCAAACCCGCTCTGGAGCGCTATAAAGCGGAATGGGTTCAAAAACACAACCGCGTGGCAAAAAAATATAATCAGATCAAAAAGAAAGAGCTGATCAATCTGGCGAAAGAAGAATCCGAAACACTCTATCCTTCAATCCCGAAAGGTGAATTTGATCGACACCTCTGGAATCGTCTGGTGCGTTCAATGTTCGGGCCAGAGAAAAAATATACCAACCCCTACTTTGTCAAAAAAGCTGATTTTTAAGGCTGTATCAAAAAACGAAAAAGAAGCGCCACACATGGCGCTTCTTTTGCCTTTTACCGATTCCCTGACCTGCACCGTGAACCTACACTCTCGCCACTTTGGTTTGCTTCTGCCAAAAGGGATTTCATGCTGAAACAGACGTTAGTTTCGCGCAGACACGCCAAAGCAGATACGTCAGCGGCGCGCTGACCAAGCCATCCACGGCATAATGCCAACCCAATGCAAAGGAGCCAATGTAAATAACCGCAGCAAATAGCCAGAATAAGGCGCCAGCCCAGCGGTTCACTGACGACATACCCAACGCCATCAGCACCGCAATTGATACGTGCATGCTCGGCATCGCGGAAATACCACTTCCCAACATCTCCTTCTTGTTCAGGTACGTGTCCCACAAATCATTCTGTACATTAAGAGCCCAAAGTTCATAGTCGCTATTCACTTTCAGCCACTCACTCTGCTGAGTCAGTAGCGCCATCAACTCTGTATAGTGCTGGTTGCCCGCATCCAGCCTCATTGTAAAAGCGGGGCCGGCAGAGGACATCAATAGAGCCAGAATCGAGCCCAGTAATGCCCAACAAAGAAGAAAACTGGCTACATAGTGAATTCGTTGGTTGCTGTTGGCAAATATTAAGAAGTAGAGCAACACTCCCCACAATAATAAAAACCAGACGTGATAAAAGACATTCAGAATAAATGTTATGTAAGGTGAATTGACGCTGTGATGAAACCATTTCCAAGGTTCATTCCCCGAAAATAACCACCGATCTGCGTGGTAAAACAACTCATCATATTTAAATGGTTCAACCAGAGGGATCAACGACTTCAGTGTACTGTAACTCGACATAAAGTAACTGAACACGAGCATGAATATCAAAACAGAAATGAGTTTGGCTCGATGTCCAAACAACACCTCCAGCTTGTTCCTACAACAGGTTACCGGGTGTTTTTCCCTACGAATCAACAATAAAACCCCGTATCCCAATACGAACACACCAACCGTTGCGGCCACAATCACCTGAAGAATATCGACATAGGACAAGGTCAATGAAGTATCCTTTTCATAACCATAGCGATGAGAAAAAAGATAAGTAAATAAAGTAAAGAGTAATATAATCACATAAAGAATGATGTCTTGTTTAAGGTATGTACAAACTGCTGAGCATTCTTTTATCAAATTCTGCTTAATCGATACATTATTCGGCTTATTCGCAATCAACATAGCCAAAGATTTTATTTCTTTTGTAAACATCACATCATGTCATCGAGAAATACATCACAGATTATGGAAAGTGTCTCTTTATTGCCAATTAACTATTTTAATTTCGGTATAAATACTCGTTATAGTCGGTTTTTCTCAGAGCATTTCCGTCAGCTACTCTTGGCCAACAGCTCCGGCGTTCAACGCAAATTTGATTTGCCCTACGCTGAAAATGTGTGTTAGCTTGCAGATATGAAACCGATCCAATCCCTTCGTACACAAACCATGTTCTGGTGGCGCTCTCTCTGAGCGGCACTGAATTTCTACGTTCATTCGCCGCCGGAAGGTAGCGAATGATCTCAGGCATAGCGACTCTCCGGCGGCAGCAATTACAGGAGATATTGATATGCAAAACGAACGAAAAACCATCCTGACCGGAGACCGGGCCACTGGCCAACTGCACCTCGGTCATTATGTTGGTTCACTGAAACAGCGTATTGATCTGCAACATCAGCATGATCAAACCATTCTGGTGGCGGATATGCAGGGGCTGACTGACAATGGGCACACCCCGGACAAAGTCGCATCAAACATCCTTAATGTGGTCGCCGATTACCTGGCAGTTGGCATTGATCCGGCCAAAACCACTATTTGCTTGCAGTCGCACATTCCGGCTTTGGCCGAGTTAACGATGTTCTACAGTAACTTGGTCACCATTTCGCGTCTCGAGCGCAACCCGACGGTGAAAAATGAAATCCAGTCCAAACAATTCGGGCGCTCCATCCCGGCCGGCTTTCTGACCTACCCGATCTCGCAAGCCGCAGACATTACGGCTTTTCATGCCACCCACGTCCCTGTCGGAGACGATCAATTGCCGATGCTTGAACAGACCAATGAAATTGTCCGTAAGATCAACAATCTGGCAAATGAGTCTGTACTCGTTGAGTGTACGCCGATGCTGAGCCATACACCGAGATTACCCAGCACCGACGGCAAAAATAAAATGTCCAAGTCACTGGGCAATGCCATTAACCTCGGGGCAACGGAAAAAGACATTCGTGCGGCGGTCCATTCAATGTATACCGACCCTAATCACTTGCGTATCGAAGATCCCGGCCAGGTGGAAGGCAACATCGTATTTACCTACCTTGATGCTTTTCATCCGGACACCGCCCACGTGGAAGCTCTGAAAGCCCACTATCAGGAAGGAGGGCTCGGTGACGGGAAAGTCAAAGCTGAACTTGAGGCTTGTCTGCAAGCGCTACTGGCGCCGATCCGGACCCGACGGAATGAATTGCTCGCCGACCGCGCTTATCTGTGTGACGTGTTACGCGCAGGTACCGAGCGCGCCAACCATCAGGCAACCCAAGTCGCGGACGCTGTGAAACGCGTTTTCGGCCTGAACCTATTTTGAGACAAGCATGTTGCGCACTGGTCATTAACTAGAATCCGTCCGTCTGCTGGCGGATACCAGCCGCTTAAAAAAAAGCACAACGCCCCACTTCAGTGAGGCGTTGTGCTGTTAACAGCGAATCTGCCAGGTCAGTCGATGTCGCAACTGATGCTGGATATCGGCGTCTCTGAGGTTGTAAAACAAACGTAGGCCGTTGCAGGTAGATTGGGACCGACACGGATTTTACTCACACTCAGATCGTCTTGTTTAAAGTTCACTTCATGTGAACGGCGTGTCGAGCCATCAAAATAGGTGGCCTCAAAGCGCTCGCGCAACCAGTCGACTTGTCGCCCGCGGGTCACCGCCGTGGTAAACGTCACATTGGCGCATCGCATCGGCGGCTTGCTGACGATCATCGCCTGCTCAGAGTCACGGTCAAACTGAACGGCTTTGACTGTGGGCTCAATATCGATGGGTTGAAAGCTCTCGACCTGACACTGGCTGGCAGCTTGCGCAATCGGTGATAAGGCTAGCAAAACAATTCCGGTCCACTTCATAAACCTGACTCCTTATATCGGTACGGCTGACAGGATAGTTATTCTCAATGACCGACATTTAACTACATCCTAATGCGTCACACCAGCGTCATGCTTTAAAGCTATTGATTTCATTGGTATTACTAAGCTGCCTTATCCATTCAGTGAAATACCGTTTTGTATGCTTCCGCAATGCCATCAATCAACATCTGAGTACCAATGACGGCCAGAATGAGGCCCATCATTTTCGTGATCACATTTAGAGCGCTTGGGCCAATCGCTTTCACCAAACGTTCGCCAGATAAGAACAATACGTACGTCAGTATGCACAACAATCCAAACGACACGACCGTCACTACCGTTTCAATCACACCGCCGGTTGTTGCGAAGTTCATTGCGCTGGCAATGGTCCCCGGACCTGCCAGGATCGGAGTGGCTAAGGGCGAGACGGCAATACTCAGCACCGCATCACTTTGCTGCGGAGAGTACGCCTTTTCTTTGGTTTTGCTGTGTGTGCTATCGCCTTGCAGCATATGAAAGCCGATCAGAAACACCAGAATGCCACCGGTAATACGCAGGGCATACAAAGTGATCCCGAATAAATCAAAAATGACTTTGCCGGACACCGCAAAGGTGGTCACGATAATAAAAGCAATCAGAACAGAACGAAATGCAACCGACTTGACCATCGAGCGCTCGGCATCGGCAGTCAGGCTTAGAAAAATAGGGGTATTGGCAATGGGGTTCATTATCGCAAACAGCCCCATAAATACCGTCACGATATGGATGATCAGTTCTTTCATACCTTTCCTTTCGAAATATCAATCAATTACGTCAGGTTAGTATAGGCATGATTCCGGTTGGCGCGCTATGGTGGCGCGATTTCTTACCAGAGCATGGGTCAATCGACTGCGCTGACCAGGTTGGTCACGCTCCCGACACCTTTAATGGACACTTCTATCTCATCCCCGTCGCGCAGCGCCTCAGTTCGTCCAGGCGTGCCCATAAAAATCAAATCCCCGGGTCGTAAAACAAAGTACTGACTCAGATACGCAATCACCTTGGCGGGTTTATGGATCATTGTACGCATCGTTTCTTGCTGAACAACTTTGTTGTTGAGCCGAGTGACCACTTCAAGATCACGAAAATCTACTCCTCGGGTGATCCGGGCACTCACCGGCCCAAACCCGTCACTGGATTTCGCTCGTATCCACTGTAAATCCTGAGCCTGCCACGTCCGCTCGGTCAGATCATTGCCAACCAGATAACCGAACACCGCGCTCATTGCATCGGCTTCACTGATATTTTGCGTGGTTTTGCCAATCACAACCACCAGCTCACCTTCAAAGTGCAGATTCTTCGCACCAGCGGGTAACACGACCTGCTGCCCTGACGGGATAAGGGAACTGTAAAGTTTAACGAACATCGGCGGATCAGCTCGTGCGGACGACGCCATGTGGCTGGCGAAATTCAGCCCAACCGCGTACACATTGCCGGGAGCCACCGGCAGGAGAACCGTCACCTCAGACAATGATAGGCTCTGCTCAGACAGTTGAAACGTATCGAACAAATTACCGACAACTGGTTGAATTCTGGTGCCCTGAATCAAGCCATATTGAACCGTGCCACCGTGCAAATACCTCACATACTGCTCTACCTCTGCGGCCGCTGAACACGACCACAACAACACCAACAACAGATACACTCGCTTCACGATTCCCTCCGCACAGCGCACTAAACCAAACGTCGTATTATGAAGATAGTCCAAAAGTCTGAATTCGGTCAGAGCAGATAACCACTCCTGCCCCACCAAGGTGACGCTGTCACTAAATATTAATGATATGAAAGGATCAAACCTGACGAAGCGAATGCAATACTTCTTCCCACTCAGCTTGGAGTATCGCGTGTAATGCCTGAGCGGCGGCTTGATGGGCCGAGCCATTGGATAACTGCTGTTGATAAGCTGTCAGAATGGTTAATTGCACATGAAGGTCGTTCAATTCCCCTAACTTTGTCTGCCATTGTTTCCATGCATTCTGTGTACTCGATGTTAGCCAAACTTGATAAAACTCACCGCTGTAACGCAGCAACTTGGCTCGGATACGCAGCCGATGAAGCTGCTCGGCATTCAGGCTTCCTATCTTTTGCAAGCGCTGTCTAAGCCGGCGGTGTTTCTTTTGATAGCGCCGACATACCCAAGCACTGTAGTCTCGATGTTTTAGCTTAGCTACGTGCCTGAGCAAAATGTCGGTCATATGATGAAAGAGAGGCTCCAGAGTCATCGGCGTCAACCGGGCGATCAGATGCTGGCGCGTGCGGGCTCGCTGCTCAGTCAACCACAAGCGAAAATGCGCCTGAGCGTTAGTCTCAGCGACATCCAGGGTATCGAGTTTATTGATCAATACATCCAGATCGCGACAATCACCACTGCCGGACAATATGGTTTGTAATCTCTGGTTTAACATCAGATAGGGCTGCCCAATCAGTGTCTTATTGAATGTTAAAATACTGCGAACCCGGCGCAACGAGACCCGAAACTGATGCAAAGCTTCATCGCTGTGTGTCTCACGGTACAAGATAGCGTTCATACGGGCAATTGCAAACAACGCCAACAAACCACTGACTACAGGCGCAAGATTGTCGGCCCGCACCTGGCTGTCGACTTGGATTGAAGAACTGGGGACAAAATGCATTCTGCTGCCTCATGGTTTTCTTTCAGTATAGAAAGACGCAGTAAGATGAAAGCCGCTCAGAATGTCATAAGCCGTCAGAGGTTGATGAGAGGCGCCCTTTTCAGCATGGTGAGATCCCGGCTGCCCGTGCCAAAACAGGTCAACATCAGTTCAAAGCGTAGCTGCTCAAAGTGTTCAATCACCGCTTCGGTACTCAGGCTGGCCGCTCGGATCACAGCCCCCGCCTGACCGACAATATCGGCCCCAAGACGAATGGCTTTGGCTGCATCGAGGCCGTTTTGAATTCCACCCGATGCAATCAGGTCCACTTCCGGGTGGGCGTCGCGAATACTACGGAGACAATAGGCCGTAGGATTGCCCCAGTCCCGAAAGAGCTCCGCCGCTTTAGCCATTTTGAGGTCACGTTGACAGTAGCCCTCTACCGCAGCCCAACTGGTTCCACCTGCGCCCGCAACATCAATGGCCTGTGCGCCTGCGCTTATCAGTTGCCCGGCCACCGACTCACTGATACCGAATCCGACCTCTTTGACGATCACCGGCACTTTGACGGCCTGCACCACGGTTTCAATTGCGTCTAAAATACCGCACCAATTGCGATCGCCGCCGGTTTGCAACGCTTCCTGCATTGGGTTGACGTGAATAAACAGGCCATCAGCTTCGATATTTTCTACCGCGCGGTGCGCTACCTCAACCGCGTTTTCATGACGCAGCTGCGCTGCACCGATATTGGAATACAGCGGTACCCCTTGCGCCAGACAGCGAATCTTCGCCCCTAATCCGGTGTGGTTTGACTCTTCCAGACTGATGCGCTGCGACCCGACTCCCATTGCGATCTTCAGTTCGGCAGCCGCTTCTGCGAGGTTAGCGTTGATGTGTTCGGCATGTTTCGCCCCACCAGTCATGGAGCTAATCAAAAAAGGCATGGCCAAAGAGTGCCCCAAAAAGGTCGTCTGGAGATCAATCTCATCCAAATGACACTCTGGTAATGCACAATGCTCGAAGTCGACACTTTCCAGGCCATTGGTCTTCGTGTGCATGCGCATATCGTGCTCCAGCACAGCTTCAAGATGAAGGTCTTTGCGGTTTTTGGCCTGGCTCATAACAACTCCTCGATCAAAATGGGGGCGCAGTATCTCTGTCCGCCGATAGTGAGTCAATCATACCCGGTATGGTCTGGTGAAATCATCACCAGGTTTAATTCACCAAAGCGCCACTCATGGTTAATTGTTGTCAATTAAATCAGTAAACACCCAGGTCAGAATTTGGTCAATTTGTACGAAGTTTTTGTCTCACTCGCAAGCAGAACAACAAAGCCATTGTCTGAGCAACAAGCATGAATAACCGCACATTTTCCCATCTCCAGCTGTGTTGCAATCCCAGTTCTGCAATCAAAAAACCGAACGAGATCATGATGGAACTGAACGGTGAATGGCGGCTCAGCTCGCCGCAATACCCCCACATTAACACGGCAATGCAATTACCCGGTGACCATTATTCTGCCCTGCTCGCGGGAGAGTTCATCCCCGATCCTTACTACGCAAGCAATGAAGCAGACGTTCAATGGCCGGCCTATTGCGACTGGCATCTGAGCAAAACGTTGCGCCTGGATATTTTGCCTCAGTGCCGAAAGCTGACACTGACGCTGAATAAAGTCGACACTTTTGCCAGTCTGTATATCAACAACCAGCTTGTGGTTCGTTGCAGCAACGCGTTCCAACAACATCAGATCAATATCCTTCCGTTTCTCAACGTGGGTGACAATCACTTTGAATGGCGCTTTCAGTCAGCAGCCAAGCAAGCCCATAAGCACGCCGCAGCTCTGCCGTTTCCGGTGCCTTGGGCAGAAGGCAATAACCAGATCCCACACATGAACACGATACGTAAGCCGCAATGTCACAGCGGCTGGGATTGGGGTATTTGTTTGCCCGTCTGCGGCGTATTCGCCCCAATACAGCTGGTCGAGATCAACGAACAAGAACTGTATCACGTCGATGTCGAGCAGCAGTGGCACGACCTGACACAGGTGTCGGTGGTCGTCACGATAACGCACCGCCCAGCGCCACCGGCAACCGTTCAGGTTGAGTTTGCTTCTCAGCGACTGGCGGTCACAACTGACGCTTACAGCCGGAAGACACGTGTCGTGATTGACGTCAACAATCCTATTTTGTGGTGGCCAAACGGCTATGGTGACGCACACTTGTATCCCTTACAAATCACGCTAGACCAGCAACGTATTCAAAAACAGATCGGGCTGAGGCAACTGGCACTGCGCACTCGTCCAGACCAAAACGGCAATGAGATGGTGTTTGTGGTTAACGGTATCGATATCACCGCCAAAGGCGCCAACTGGATTCCGGTGGACGCGATGCCCGGACGTATCACCCCAGCTCGCTACCGCAACTTATTGGAGGCGGCAAAAGCGGCCAATATGAATATGATCCGGGTGTGGGGCGGCGGCGACTACGAACAGGATATTTTCTATCAGCTGTGTGATCAGCTCGGCTTGTTGGTTTGGCAGGATCTGATGTTCGCTTGCGCCCAATATCCGTCAACTGCGGAATTTCTTGTTGAAGTGGAACAGGAAGTTGAGCATCAGGTCAGTCGTCTGAAACATCACGCCTGCCTCGCGCTCTGGTGTGGCGATAACGAAGTGATCGGCTCGCTCAACTGGTATCCGGAGTCACGCCACAACCGGGAGAAATACCTGATTAATTATGATCGTCTCAACCGGATGCTGGAAGAGACCGTCACTCGTTGTGACCCTTCCCGGCGATTCTGGGCCAGTTCTCCATGCAATGGTGAGCTCGACTTTGGCGATGCCTGGCACGATGACAACAAAGGCGACATGCATTTCTGGGACGTCTGGCACTCAGGTAAATCCTTTTCCGCCTACCGTGAAGTCTCGCCCAGATTCTGTTCTGAATTTGGATACCAGTCGTGGCCCTCTCTACCTGAAGTGAAACAATTCCTTCCGGATGAGGCTCATAACATCACAGCCCAAGCGTTTGAACATCATCAGAAAAACGCTCGCGGCACCAGTATTATCACCGAAATGTTTACCCGCTATTTTCGTTTCCCGGATTGTTTTGAGCAGATGCTGTATCTGAGTCAGGTGCAACAAGCGATGGCCATCAGCACCGCAGTCGAGTCCTGGCGCGCCAAATCACCGCATTGCCGGGGAATGCTCTATTGGCAACTGAACGACAACTGGCCCGTCAGCTCCTGGTCGAGCATTGAATATTCAGGGCGCTGGAAGCAATTGCATTATCACGCAGTGCGCTTCTATCAGCCATTGCTGGCCTGTTTTTCAGAGCAATCCGAGCAAGTGTGCCTGCACGCGATCAATGACTCAAGAGACGCCAAGGCGTTATGCGGAGAAGTGTTGTGGTTAAGTTGGGAGGGAGAACTTCGGGAGCGCTGGGTAATCGATGAAATCATCCCCAGCGACCGTAATCAAGTGGTGTGGCGACGCGAGAAACGCTCGTTTCAGGCCGAGTCGGGCGCGTTGTATTTTGTCTCGCAATCAGAGCCAACACGCAATACCTTCTGGCTGCCTGCTGAGCCAAAAAGTTTACCGCTCCAGCATGCGGTCATCAGCGTACAAATGGATGGCCAACGTGTGCGGCTACAAAGCGATCTGCCCGTGTTGTACGTCCACCTGGAACACAGTGGCGTCACACGTTTCTCTGATTCGAGTTTTTTCTTATTGCCGGGGATGGCACGTACGATTGAGATCGTGGAAGGCGCTTTGAACGAGGATGAAGAACTGAGGGTATATCAGCTTATCTGAGATAGAAAAGCCGTGACAACCCTACTTTGTCACGGCTTTATTTCACGGTCTAACGTCTAAGCGCTGACCGCCTGCTTGTGCTTGTCGGTATTCGCGAGGAGGGAGTCAACAACCTCTTGGGAACGCACCGCCAGCACAGACAGAAGCGTGTCACTCAGCCCATGGGATGTTTCGCAGCAACCTTGCAGGAAAACATTCACCTGGCAATTCTCTTTCATCGGCAAACGGTAGCGACGTTCTACCTGTTTGTCTGCCTTCATCGGTTCAAGCTTATTAAGCATCTGATTGAACATATCATAACGATAGCCAGTCGCTAATACAACCGCATCGTACTCTTGCCACATCTGGGTACGGTGAATACGATCGTGATAACGCAGTGACACTTTGCTGTCTTTCAGACCGACTTCCTGAATATCATGGCAGCGTAAATGCTGATGAGAACCTTCTCCGGTCACCTGCTGCATATACAAACGCTCGTAGATCGCATTGAGCTCTTCGGTGTCCACCACGGAATAGTTGGTGCCAGCAAACCGTGCCAGAATGTGCTTGCGTTCATCCTGATTACTGTCGTAAACGTGATCCGTGAATTCCGGGTTAAATATCTCATTGACAAAGGCACTGTCATCCGCCGGATGTAACGCAAAGTTACGGTTCACCAGGTGCACTTCACCCGCTTCGTGGCGGTTGGTCAGATCGACAAAGATTTCTGCCGCACTCTGACCTGCGCCCACCACGGCAATTTTCGGCGCTCTGCCCTGGGTGTCGAATTGATCGCGCCAGACTTTATAGCGCGAAGAGTGCACCACTTTATCGTCTTCAAAACCGGCGAACAGTTCCGGAATTTTTGGCATCCCGCCCATACTGATGATCAGATTTTTAGCAATACGTACGGTCTGGTTGCCATGAATGTCGCTCGAAACCACACGTACTTTTTCAATTTGGCCCTGTTCTTCAATAGGTTCAATATCAATCACGCGCTGACCGTACTGAGCGACGGCATCAAACTGTTTCGCCACCCAGGTCAGGTAGTCGTTAAACTCGACGCGCGATGGTGTCAGGCTGCCGAGGTTAATGAATGAGTTCAACCGACCATGGGCATGGAGATAGTTAATAAACGAATACGGGCTGGTCGGGTTGCGCTGTGTTACCAGGTCTTTCAAGCAGGAGATCTGCATGCGGGTCCCATCGAGTAGCATGCCGCCATGCCATTCGAACTGCGGTTTCTGCTCCAGGAAGCAGTAACTTAAATCATGAGCCTGCGCCTGCTCTTCAAGCGCAATGGCGATAGAAAGGTTTGCCGGGCCGAAACCCACACCTAGCACGTCGTATTCCTTTATCTGGTCTGTCATTCTAAACCTCGTTATTTTTTCTGGACACTATCCATGAGATACCATCAAAAATGGTCGCTGAAGAAGGTATCTCTCAACTGACACATCAACGCAGCCCTCTTATGAGGGAAGTCGAATTCTTTTACTTTGGCGAAACCGTGTTTTTGCAGATAACCGATCATTTTGCCGTTGTCAGCACGTGGTTCACTGACAATTTTCTCTGTCCGTGGGTCGGACAGGTACAGGAAGTGGCACACCGACGGCAGCCAAGCCGCAACCTTATGCGCGCCACGGTGATGTTCTTCGCCCACCAGCATGTGAATGCCACGGTCATAGTCACCGGCGTGGTAATACGGACCGATGCGATCTTCTTTGGTCCAATAGGCTTCAATGTAGGCAAACGGTTCGTTATTCAGGCAAACAACCAACAATTGATTTTTGTTGTTGGTAACCTGTTCTTGCAGGTAAGTTTTATGCTCTTCAAGGGTACCGGTCTGCTCCCAAAACGCCGCAACACGCTCACTGTTCTGCCAACGATGGAAGAACGGAAGGTGCGTTTCAACATCAAGCCCCACCAGAGTCAACGTCTGCTCAAGTTGCGGGATATAACGTCGGTACACTTCGCCCTGTTTTGCTTTGGCACGCATCGGATGATAGCCGGCTTTGGTCAGCACCTGCTTGTGCGGGTAAGGTTGAACATCCGCCTGCTTGAGCCACAACTGAGGTTGCTGCATCAAGGCTTCACGCCACAGTAGGCGCAGCCCCTGCTCACTCACGTAAAGTAACGGCTCCAATTCTGGGACGGTCACATCGCCAACGTCCAGACAACGGATCTCTGCCGTGTGCTCAAAAGCCAAAGCCAGCGCACGCAAGGTATCTTCTCCGGCCACACTCAACTGCTTAACCTGCCAGAATCCGTCCACTTCCTTGCTGACCAGCAGTTTGCCCAGCCCCAATTCCACACAGCACATATCGCCTTGCTGTGACACACTCTGCCCTGCGGGCAGAGTGTTCAGGCTTTGAGTCGCATTACCAGTCATAACTGATGCTCGCGATGATGTTGCGGCGATCGCCGTACCAACAGTAGTAGTTACAAGTCGCAACGTACTCTTTGTCGAAGATATTCTTCGCGGCAACCTGGAACTTGTAGTCATCGAAACGGTAGCTGATGGTCGCGTCATACAAGGTATAAGACGGAACTTTGTTCTGCTCGTAGTTGTCACCGTATGTGTCACCGATGTAACGAGCACCACCGCCAATGGCCAGACCATCCAGCGTACCACCGATAAAGCGGTAGTGAGCCCACGCTGACGCCAGTTTGTCAGCTACCTGAGCCGGACGTTTGCCGACTTTCGCTGCATCGGTGTCTTCGGTGATTTCCGAGTCGATGAAAGACAGGTTACCAATCAGCGTCAGAGACGGTGTGACGTTGGCAACGGCTTCGAACTCAATACCGCGGTTGCGCACTTCGCCCACTTGGCTGACTTCATTCCCTGCCACTTGCAGCAGGTTCTCTTTGGTCACCTGGTAAGCGGCTACGTTAAAGTAACCATCGAAGCTGCGAGGCTGATACTTAAGACCGGCTTCATAGCTCTCACCACGTTCTGGTTTCGACGGCTGTTCTGCCAGACGCGTATCCAGAATCGGTTCGAACGACTGCGCGTAGCTAACATAAGGCGTCAGGCCAATATCACTGACGTATGCACCGCCCAGACTGGTGGTCCACTCTTCGTAATCGGCTTTCCATTTGTCACCCGTTGAGGTGTTGTGCTGCTTGTTGGTCGCATCGTCATAACGAACGCCCGCTTGCACCACCCAGCGGTTAGCAATACGCAGTTGATCCTGCAGGTACAGACCCAACTGGCGGTTTTCGATCTTACGTGTTTCGCGATCGGCATCCGTCAGCGGTTGGAAGGTTGATGAGTCAATCAGCACAATGTTGTTGGTGTAGCTTGGCTGATACACATTGAAGTTCGGATTTGGTAGCACACCAAGTGGCGTGTTGAGTAGATCATTACCATCTGCGACCAAAGGATCCGCCGCAAAATCTTTACTCTTGATCTTGATTTGCTGGTAATCGATCCCAGCCAGCAGCGTATGGTCTACCATGCCAGTGTTGAACGCGTAGACAATACGGTTATCCATGTTGAAAGCGTCCGAATGACCTTCTTCGGTCGACGCGCCGCGCAACACAGTTTGACGCTCGCCCGTCGGATCCAACAATGGTCCCAGACCAGCGGTATCCGCCGAGTAATTTAATGAGTAGATCTGACGCAGATCGATGTCCATTCGACTGTATCGAGCCGCCTGGAAGAAAGACAGATCACTGTTGAACGCATGTTCAAACTCATAGCCCAGTGACAATTGTTCACGTTCGAACTTTTCCCAATCCGGGTTACCAATCGCGGTGCTGTCAGAGATTTTGCCATTCGGATTGTCCGTCAGCGTGCCTTCCATCGGCAGGAACTGAAGATACGGTTCAGAGTCGTCTTTCTGATAGCTGGTCAATACCGTCAGTTTGGTGTCGTCGCTGATTTTCCAGGCCAGTGATGGTGCCAGGAACAGTCGCTCGGCTTCTACGTTATCGACGCGAGTGCCGTTTTTACGACCCAGAGCCAGCAATCGGAACGCCAGCTCATCGTTGATCTCGCTGTTCACATCCAGGCTAATCTGCTTACGGTCAAAAGAGCCGTACTCAACGGCAACCTGGCCTGAGCCACCATTAAATTGTGGTCGTTTGCTGACCACGTTGATCACACCGCCCGGTGGGTTTTGTCCATACAGGACCGAAGCCGGGCCACGCAAAATTTCAACTCGTTCCAGACCGAACGGGTCGATCTGCCAGCTGTAAAAGCCGGCCGAATAAAGACGCGTACCGTCCTGATACAAGCCTGCGCCCGCTTGCTGGAAACCACGAATAACAAACCAGTCCTGCTTGTTATCTTCACCGTAATAGTTGGTTTGGATGCTTGGCGTGTATTGCAACGCATCCGAGATGCTGACCGATGCGCGGTCATCCATCTGTTCACGAGTCACCACGGATACCGCTCGAGGGGTTTCACTGATGGGTAAATCGGTTTTGGTTGCAGTACGACTACTGATACCAAGGTAGCTGAAATCAGGGCCAACAGAGCTGTCTTCCTGTTGACCAACCACCACTACTGTCTCTTCTTCTGCTGCTTGTACCGCACCAGCCGTCAAAGCTAGTACCACTGCGAGCGACGTCTGGCTAAGCATAAAGTGCCGACTCATGTCTTTCTCCTTGTATTCGGCGCCAATAAATAATTCAACTAATAGTTATGATAATTATTATCATTAGCATTAAATTGCTAACGGAGTGTAACGAGTTTTCGTTAGAAATGGAACCCGTTAATTAATAAACACCGTTCTATAAACTTTTGATAACAAGCGCTTGCTTAAGTTGGGCGATCACCGCATCGTGCTGAACGATGCCAAGGTGGTCGGTATCAAACACCTGACTGTCGGCCAGTGTGTTGATGGCTCTTAGCTCATCACACAACCAGGTATGACGCTGTGCAGGCTCTCCCGCCCAATACGCCGTCAGTGGCGTGCTCACTGATGGCAAACAATACTCATGACACAAAGCGCGCATGTGCTGCTCAACCGCCCAGCTGTACAGCATCTGCTGCGCACTCTGCGCCATGTAAGGGTCAAACTGATGGCTGGCCAGCCAATGATTGAAAACCATCGGCCACTGGTCAGCGCTGGTTGCATCAAACGCCGCCAAACACGTCTCTTTTTGCTCTGCCGACAATTCCCCTAACAGTATTTCCAGATGATGGATCAGTTTGGCTTTGGCCTGTGGCGACTGCCATTGATCTTCGGCGATCTCCGTTCCCGGTACGTAGCAATCGAGCAAACCGACGAAGTCGACCGCTTCACCCAGACGTTCAAGTCGCGCGGTGATTTCCTGGCACAGAGCGCCCCCTAGCGACCAACCCACCAGGGTATATGGCCCTTGTGGCTGTATCTCACGAATCGTGGCGCAGTACGTGTCTGCCATCTCACGAAAAGACGCATCAAATTTGTCCGGGTAAACAAAACTTTGTGACTGAATGCCATACACCGTCCGTTGTCCGTTAAGCGCCTGCGCTAGTTTTTGATAGCCAACCACACGCCCTGTCACCGGATGAACGCAGAACACAGGCCGCGCTTCCGGCTGGTATGAGTTGAGCGTTTCTGCCAGTTGGCGATCCGCTCGCGCTGGCGTATTCTCCTCCTGAACAGTAAGCTCCTTGAGCACCTCCAGCCACTGATGGGCAAACGTCTGAATCTGCGGCTGCGTATAATGACTGGTCGCAAACTCCCAGCCCGCCGAAAGTTTGCCGTCCACCACCTGCACATTGATCATCAGTGGCGTTAACATGGTGTTATCACCTGATTGGTCCGCCGACCCGGATACCACCGGCTGACACCAGTGAGAAAACTGATTGGCGCTGTACTGTCCTAAATAGTTAAACGTCACGTCAGCGGGCACCTCCTGGTGTGAGTCGTCGAGATATCGACTGCCGAAACTGATGCCACCATCCACGCGAACCTTCTCCAGATGTTCGGTGATCGCCGCTGCGTCGTCATTTTTCGAGACCCTCAGCGGATACAGGCTGGTCATCCAGCCAACCATGCGGCTGAGATCCAGTTCGCCAAAAACTGACTCCTCGCGGCCGTGACCTTCCAGGTTGATGGTCAGGCTCGTGCCATCATCCTGCAACAGTACCCGACTCAAGGCTTCAATCAGACGAGCATTGAGCCGTTCGCTTTGTAATAGTGCTGATGTCGGTTTCGCATCCATTGCCACATTGACGACCGTTCGGTCACGATAGAAAGCGGGCACAGGTGCGTCATCCGATGATGTACTAAGGTGTACATCCCAGTAGGCGCTTTGCTGACTGAATGTCTCACTCTCTCGCCATTTAGCCAGTTGCGTCACTGCGCGATCCAGACTTGCATAGTTGGCTGGCAACGACACAGTTTGACCAGCCAACTGCTGCTGATACGCCCGCCATAGATCATCCATCAATACGCGCCACGACACACCATCAACCGCCAGGTGATGAATGACGATCATCAAACGGCTTAACTGTCCGTTAATACGCGCATAGCCTGCCTGAATCAGACGTCCTGCCCGGATATCCAGACTGGTTTGCAGCTCGTGGGCGAACGCCGCAAATTCTTGTACATCCTCAAGGTCACTCTGCCACAACACCTCGTGTGATACTGCTGTTTGATAGCTTTGCTGCCAGCCTTCAGAGGTTTGACTAAACGCCAGACGCAGTGAAGGGTGATGCGACACCAGCGCACCGAGCGCTCCTTGCAATGCCGCCAAGTCCATTTCCTGTTTCAGCTCCAGGCACACATGCTGATTCCAGTGATTGGGTTCGGCAAAATTTTGCGCCAGAAAATGCGCCTGGATGGGCATCAGGCCAAACGGTTCCGTCGGTAAAGCACGCTCCTGCTCTTCACGAGCCGCTTGCAAGCTTGCCGCCAACTGTTTTAACACTGGTGCTGCAAAAATCTGTTTCGGTGTGATGCTGTATCCAGCCAGCTTCAGCTTGCTCACCAGTTGCAGACACAATATCGAATCGCCCCCCAGCGCAAAGAAACTGTCGTCACGACTGACGTCATTGAGACCCAACAGATCTTGCCATAACGTGGCGATAAGCTGCTCTTTGTCTCCCTGTGGCGGTACCGTATGGCTAGAGTGATTCTCCAGTTCCGGCAACGGCAGTGCGTTGCGGTCAATCTTGCCTGCCGGTGTCAGCGGCAGCGAGTCAAGCACCACGAGTTGAGACGGCACCATGTAGTCCGGAAGTGTCTCCGCCAGTTGTGACAATACCAGCTTCTGGTCACATTCCTTCGCGCCGTGGCCGTACAAATACCCCACCAGTTGGCTGAGGCTGCCTCTCTGATACGCTGCAACCACACAGGTCTTCACGCCAGAGACTTGTTGCAATAACGACTCAATCTCACCCAATTCAATTCGGAAACCACGGATTTTGACCTGCTGATCGACGCGGCCTAAGTACTCCATCACGCCATCATCACGCCAGCGCACCAAATCTCCGGTGCGGTACATACGTTGTCCCTCTCGGTGGAATGGGTCCGGAACGAAGCGTTCTGCGGTCAGATCCGGACGTGCCAGATAACCTCTTGCTAAGCCAACTTCATCACCGATGTATAACTCTCCCACCTCTCCTGGTGCCACCAGGCTCAACTGATTATCGAGGACGTACAAACGTCGCTGACCGACAGGCTGACCGATGGGTGCATAGGCACTTTGTAACATATCATGTGGATACGCGCGCCAGATCATGGGCGTCACTACCGTTTCGGTCGGCCCATAACCGTTAATAATGCGCGGCGGCTTCACCACACGCTGCAATCGGTCATAGGTCTCGCGGGTAAAGGCTTCGCCCCCTAAAGTCCACGAGCGGACTTGTAACTCCGGCTGCGTCTGTTCTATCCAGTCCAGTAATGGGCCAACATAACTTGGCGGGAAACAGGCGATGGTCACCGACTCATCTTGTAGTACCTGACAGGTTTGCTCTGCGCTCCATAATGTCTGATCGCGGATCACCAAACGAGAACCAAAGGCCAGTGGCACGGTCCAGCGCTCTACTGCACCATCGAAGCTGATGGAGGCAAAGTGCAGCTCGACGTCCTGTGGTGTCATTCCGTATTGATGACCAATCGTCTGCACGTGCATGCTGATACCATCGTGCGCAATCGCAACGCCTTTCGGCTTGCCCGTCGAACCGGAGGTATAAATGATGTACGCCAACTGGTCAGGCAGAATCTCAGGCAGTACCGATACCGACGCAGCGTCATCCAGTTTGTCGGTCCATAGCGGCTCGACCTGATGCTGTTGAAGCTGAGCGGAAATGTCCTCCCAACGCGAGTTCAGGTGAGACTGACTCAGCAAACAATGCGCACCTGCATCATCTAGCATATACGCCAGACGCTGGGTCGGATAATCTGGGTCCAGCGGCAGGAAAGCTCCGCCGGCTTTCATCACCGCGATCATCGCGACGATCATGTCACCGCCACGCTCGTACAACACACCCACAGCCTGATCCCGTACGACACCATGACGCATCAGTTCTGCGGCAAGCATATCCGAGCGCTGTTTCAATTCGGCAAAGGTGACCGCCTGCTCGCCGTGTTTCAATGCGATGGCGTGGGGGCGCAACGTCGCATGCTGATCAATCAGTGTGGGAACAGATTGATAGCGCCATTGCCCTTCCGGCTGCGCCAACTGCTGCAATTGTTCGCGTTGTGGCTGGCTGAGCACATTTAAACGAGCCAGGGTCTGATTGAGGTTTTGCGCTAGGTTGTTGGTCAGCGTTATCAAACCTGCCGCCAGCGCCTTCATCTGCCCGTCACGGATTCTGTCTTTGGCATACGTCAGCGTCAACGAGACACCGTGTTCGGTTTCCAGCACGTCCAAAGCCACATCGAACAGAGCAAACTGTCCCTGACCACTAAGCGGAGTGGCATGCAATCCAGGTGCAAACTGAACGCTGCCCACCGCACTGACCTGATGATTAAACAGTACCTGAAACAGCGGTGTTTCCCCGGCGATGCGCTCCTGAACCAGGTGCTCTACCACCTGATCAAACGGCAACAGTTGATGTTGCTGCGCCTCTAAAACTTTGGCATGCGTGCTCATTGCCACATGCTTGAGCGTCTGACTCGGTTCCATTTGCTGAGCAATAACCATGGTATTGACAAAAAAGCCAATGAGTTCAGACACTTCACCACGTTCACGGTTGGCCATCGGCATGCCAACAGACACATCACTGCGGCCAGTCTGTTTGTGCAACGCCGTTTGCCACAACGCCAGCCATAAACTGGATGGCGTTACGTTCAGTTGTCTGGCCATCTGACTGACGGCATCGCGTTCAGCAATATCCAACTGATGATGTATTTGAGCGGCTTCACGGCGCTGATTCGGTACCACTTGTCCTTGCCAGGCAAACAGTTTCTCCGGCTGCGTGGCACCGGTTTCCCGGCGCCAATAGTCCAGATCCTGCTCCCCTTTTCCGGCACGCAGCAACGCTGATTGCCACAACGAGAAATCACGATATTGGACATCCGGTGCGGTCAGAGTCGCGCCCTGATAAGCCACAACCAGATCACGCATAAACACGCCGATAGACCAACCATCCGATACCAGGTGGTGCATAACAATGTGCAGATGGGCAGATTGCGCCCCAACCTGGATACACTGCATTCTGACCGGCAGCTCGTGGGTGAGATCAAACGGCTGGCGGATAAATTCCGCCGCCAGTTGCGCCAGCTCCTGCGTCGTCAGATGCTGGCCGTTAACCTGCTGAACATACGCAATGGGCTGACGCTCTATGTGTTGAACCATCTCCCCTGCCTCATCTTCGATAAAACGGGTACGCAGCGCGTGCTGTTTATCCATCACCTGATGCAGTGCCTGTTCAAGACACGCAACATCCAGTTCACCTTTGAGTTCAAAGCCACCACTGATGTGGTACGCACTGTTGCCAGCATCTAGCTGATAAATATTCCATAGCCGACGTTGCGCTGGCGAGAGTGGCGCCGCGCGCTGAGCGTCTGCGGCAACGATCGGCAACTTCTCAAAGTTCATGCCTTTGGCATCCAGTAGCGCAATGAATTTCGCCTGCTCCTGTTCGCCTAACTGTAAAAAGCGCTTGGCCAGCGCAAATTTGTCTATTTTAGCTGTCATAGCAATTCCAACTCGTCCATCAATGCGGCCATTGCGTCGAGTTCATCCTGTTCTTGTTCGTTTTGAGTCTGATACTGGGGTTGCAGGTTATCGGTCAGTGCCTGCAACGTATTGGCGGAAAAGAACGCTTTCAGGGTCAGATTCAAACCCAGTTCTTTTTGTGCCTGAGCCACAATTCGGGTTGCCAGCAATGAGTGGCCGCCCAGCGCGAAGAAGTTGTCGTCCAGCCCCACCCGATCTAATTGCAATGCGTCCTGCCAACGCTGGGCAAACCACAACTCAAGCTCACTGGCAGGTGCCCGGTATGCGACCTGATGCCACTGCGGATCCGGCAAGGCTTTACGATCACGTTTGCCGTTGGGAGACAATGGCATACTCGTCAGCGATACATACACCGACGGCACCATGTAATCAGGCAAGTGTTCGCCAAGGTGGGCTTTGACCTGATCCTGACTGGCGTCATGCCAGTTGGCGCAGATCACATAGGCCACCAACTGGGTGCCGGTCTGGTGCTCAAAGGCCACCACTACGGACTCTTCAACCCACGCAAGTTGATTCAGAACGTTTTCAATCTCTTCCAATTCAATACGCAGACCGCGGATCTTGACCTGATGATCAAGGCGACCGAGGTACTCAAGACGTCCATCCGGCAGACGAACCACCTGATCCCCCGTGCGATACATCCGTGAGCCTGGAGCTCCCCAAGGGTTAGGCACAAAGCGGTCTGCAGTCAGATCAGCACGCAACAGATATTCGCGGGCCAGACCATCGCCGGCGAGATACAGCTCACCCGGTACACCAACTGGCACCGGATTCCAGCAGTCATCCAATACATGCAATTGGGTATTACTGATCGCATGGCCAATCGGAATACGCTTACCAACAGGTAACTGGCATTGCCAATAGGACACATCGATTGCCGCCTCCGTCGGGCCGTAAAGGTTATGCAACTGGCAATGCGGCGCGTTGGTCAGCACTTTTTCACTCAGCTCCGCTGGTAACGCTTCTCCGCTACAGAGAATTCGCTTCAGGCTCAGACAAGCGGACACGTCCGTATCCGCAGCAAATGCCTGCAGCATTGACGGCACGAAATGTATGGTGGTGACCTGATAATTTTGAATCGTCCGGTGCAACCATTCTGGTTGACGGTGAGCTTCTGGCTCAGCCACCGCCAAACGAGCTCCGTACATCAACGGCCAGAAGAATTCCCACACCGAGACATCAAAGCTGAAGGGGGTTTTCTGTAACACACAATCGCTGCTATCCAGTTGATATTCGCCCTGCATCCAGGCCAAACGGTTGTGCAACGCAGACTGAGTATTGACCACGCCTTTCGGTAAGCCCGTCGAACCCGAGGTAAAAATGACGTACAGTGCCTGATCGGCGTGCCAGACCACGTCAGGCGCTGAGTCCGGCTGCTGCGAAACGTCCAGCGTATCCAGCGCCACGTACTGACAATGAGGATTATCCGGCCACAGCGCCTGAGTGGATTGATCCGTCAAAAGCAGTGAAACATCCGCCGATTCGAGAATGTAGTTCAGTCGCTCTTGTGGATAGCCGGGGTCGAGTGGCACATATGCGCCTCCCGCTCGGGTGATCGCATGCAGGCCAATCACCAGTTCGATCGAACGCGGCAGTCCCAGCCCCACCCGGCTCTCTTCCCGCACGCCTTGCGTCCGTAACCAGTTGGCCAGCTGATTCACCCGGCGATCAAACTCTGCATAAGTCAGGACTTCCTCGCCCATCACCAGCGCCGTGGCCTGCGGTGTCGCCGCCGCCTGACGCATGATCGCCAGTGGTGGGGGCAACATCTCACCCCATGCATGTTCAGTGGCATTGAATTGCGCCAATGCAGCAAGTTGTTCGCTATCCACCAAATTCAGCTCAGCAACAGTGCGCGCGCTGTTATCCGCAACCTGTTCCAGCAGCAATAACCAATGCATCAGCAGACCTTGGGCAAACCCCTCGTCAAAGACCGGAGAAGCGTAGTTAATGAATCCGCCCCAGCGGCCATCACTGTACTGCTGAACATCCAGGCTCAGTTCAAGTTGCGCTGCCGCCACCCCTGGGTCAAACAATTCTGCTTCCAGAGCTCCCCATCCGGTGAATGCTTTACTATCCAACTGCTGGAAGTTGAAGCTGGTCTGATACAACGGATGGTGTTGCAGATTGCCAGTCACACCCAAGGTTTCCACCAAGGTTTCAAACGGCACATCCTGTCGGCTAAGCGCCTGCTCGGTAAACTGCTTGATGTTAGCCAACAGCTCGGTATACGAGTGCGTCGCATCAATCTGCGCAGGCACCACCAAGTTGTTAATGAAACAGCCTTGCATCTCGAGCGTTTGTGGCTGTGTTCGCCCTGCTACCGGAATGCCGACACGAATCTCATCACGACCAGAATATTTGTGCAGAACCAGATGCCACAAACTGAGCAAAACGTTAAATGCCGTTGTGTTGTGTTGCTTCGCCAGTTGAGTAATCTGTGATATCTGCGTCTCTGAGAGCATAAAGTGATGCCGCTCACCTTTGGTCTTAAGCTGTTCACGAGCGACATCACTGTGCAGCACCAAAGGTTCGATATCTTGTTGCAACGCTTGTTGCCACCACTTGAGATCCCGGCCTGCTGCATCGGAGGTCAGCCATTGTTGCTGCCAGATGGCATAATCGGCGTAATCCAGTTCTGGCGTTGTCGGATCGAGTGACTCTCCCGCACACAAACTCGCGTAATATTGCGCCAATTTACGCACCAGTTGCTGCATCGATACACCGTCCGACACAATGTGATGCACCACCAACAGCAGCTCATACTCCTGTGCACCGGTCTGAATCAGATCCGCACGTAACAGAGGCGGCGCGGTTAAATCAAACGCCTGATCGATACGTGCCAGACGATGTTGTGCCAACGAAGTCAAGGTCGTTGCATTCACCTGCTCCAGCGAAAACTCAGCATACGGTAAAATTTGCTGCATCAATTCGCCATCGACCTGAACCAAAGCCGTACGCAACACTTCATGCTGCGAGATCAGATGCTGCAGCGCTCGATCCAAGCAGTTGGCATCCACAGGGCCTGTTAACTTGAGGCCAAATGGCATGTGATACGCCGAGCTTTCTGGCAGGAGTTGCTGAACGAACCACAAGCGTTTTTGCGCCGCACTGGCCGGCATATAATCCAGACGTTGCTGTGCTTGCAGGGTCATCTGGGGTTCTTTGGTTTGTTCGCACAGCGCCGCCATTTTTGCCAGCTGCGGTGCATCAAACACGCTTTGCAGGGCCAGGCGAACACCATGCTTGTGCTGCAAACGCCCCACCAGTTGAGTCGCCAGCAAAGATTGTCCACCCAGCGCGAAGAAGTCATCCAGGCGGCTTACACGCGCTTGCGCAAAGAGTTGTTGCCATTCCGCAGCCAGCAGCTGCTCCATCTCGCCTTGCGGTGCTTGGTATTGCGTCTGTGACGGAGCATGTTGCGGGCTTGGCAGACGCTTTTTGTCGACTTTGCTGGCCGGTGTGAGCGGCAGCGTCTCCATCACGACCAATTGTGACGGCACCATGTAATCCGGTAACTGCGATGCCATCACGTCCAGAATGTGTTGCGTGTCCACCGCATCGTCCGAACTTTGCAGGTAGCCGACCAAATATTTTCCGGCCGGACCATCAAACGCCGTAACGGCGCTCAGTTTGGATTGACTGATTTGTTGCAGACGAGCTTCAATTTCACCCAGCTCAATTCGGAACCCACGGATTTTGATCTGATCATCCGCCCGTCCCAAATACTCCATCACACCGTCCTCACGCCAACGAACCAGATCGCCAGTGCGATACATTCGTTCACCGTTGGCGGCAAAAGGATCCGGCATAAAACGTTCGGCACTGAGATCCGGCTTGTCCAGATACCCGCGCGCCAGACCAACCTCTTCACCGATGTACAGCTCGCCGTTAACCCCTGGCGGCACAGGCCGCAATTCGCTGTCGAGTACATACAAGGTCCGCGCCCCCACAGCGGTACCGATCGGCGCATACGCACTGTCCAGTGGTGTTTGTGGGTATGCCTGCCAGATCATCGGCGTCACCACCGTTTCCGTCGGACCATAACCGTTGATAATGCGTGACGGGTTCAGGGTACTCTGTAATCTGAAATAGGTTTCGCGGGTAAAGGCTTCACCACCGAGCGTCCATGAACGAACATGCAGCGCTGGCTGCGTCGCTTCAATCCACTCCAGCAACGGGCCGACATAACTTGGCGGGAAGCAGGCTATGGTGATGCGTTCCTCTTCCAGTACCTGCGTCGTTTCTTGCGCGCTCCACAGCTGTTGATCCCGGATCACCAGTGTTGAGCCAAACGCCAATGGCACCGTCCAGCGCTCCACCGCGCCATCAAAGCTGATCGAGGCGAAGTGAAGTTCTCGGTCTTCAGGTAGCATTCCGTAACGTTGACCAATGGTCTGGACATGCATACTCAAACCAAGGTGCGATACACACACACCTTTGGGCTGGCCGGTTGAGCCAGACGTATAAATCACATACGCCAGTTGGTCTGGAAGAATCACCGGCGCCTGGGTCAATGTCCGGCTCAGATCCAGGTTTGAGAATGGCAGAACATGCACGTCGTTGGACTGTGCGGTGATCTCGTCCACCATCTCTTGTGCCAGTGACTGTGACGCGCTGTCACACATCAAACATTTGGCACCGCTGTCATTCAGCATGTAAGTGAGACGCTCTTGCGGATACGATGGGTCTAGCGGCAGGAAAGCCCCACCGGCTTTCATGACACCAATCATCGCCACCAGCATGTCACTGCCGCGTTCGAACAATACACCAACGCGTTCGTCACGACGTATACCACGCGCCACCAACTCAGCGGCGACCGCATCACTGCGCTCGTGCAACTGACGATACGTCAGGCTGGAGCGTGTTTGACGGCTCAGGGCTGACGCAACCAATGCTTCATGTTCCGCGTGAACCTGTACCTGTCTTTTCAGCAGTTCTGGAAACGGTACGTACTGCCAGGGTTCACTGATTTTGTGGTACTGGTTCAGTTGTTGATGCTGCGCTTCATCCAGGACCGGCACTGCACTCAAAGGATTACCGATGTTGGCCACGAGCTGTTGCAGGTAATGATGCGTCGTCGCAGACAGGGCTTGCATGTCTTCGTGGCTGAAACGGGCGCTGTCATAAGCGAATACAATCCGCAGTTGCTCACCCGGCAGTACCGCCAGCGTTAATGGGTAGTGTGTAAACTCATAGCTGTCAGGCTCACCAACGCTCAGCCCGCTGTCCCGGAACAGATGCTCGTCCAGCGGATAGTTCTCAAAGACCATTAGAGTATCAAACAGCGTCTCTCCCTGTAGCGGTGACTGCGCCTGCACTTCCGCCAACGAAGCGTAACTGAACTCGCGCTGGGCGCTGGTCTGAGCCTGAATCTCACTCATCCACTGGGCGATGTTGTATTGCCAGTTCACCGCGCTGGTTACAGGCAGGGTGTTGATGAACAGTCCGACCATGGATTCACTGCCAGTCAACGACGTTGGCCGTCCAGCCACGGTATTTCCGAACACGGGCTGGCTCTGGCCAGTATAACGTTGTAGCGTCAACAACCAGGCTGCCTGAATCAAAGTGTTCAGCGTCAGGCCATTTTGTTGTAGCGAATGCTGCCATTGATTCAGAGTGTGGTTATCAATGTCCAGATTAAAACGGACATGTCCCTGCTCCTGACCGTGACCATAGCCATCCGCCAGTTTGGTCGGCGCTTCAACGGCGCTCAGGTACTGTTGCCAATACTCAGCCGCTTTCTGTGGCGGTTGCTGGCTGACCCATTGTAGATAATCGCCAAATTGATGCTGAACGGCAGGCAGAGCTTTGCCTTGATAGAGACCAAACAATTCCCCAAGCAGAACACCGGTACTCCAACCGTCGATCAGAATGTGATGAATGGTAAAAATACACGCCAGTTGATCGGCGCCAGTACGCACCAGATCCAGTCGCCACAGAGGTTGAGGTTCCTGATTCAGCGGTTGCTCTAACTCAAAGCCTTGCTCAACCAGGCCCTGTTTGTATGCTTCGAGACTAAACGACGGCTGTTTGAGTCCATCAACCTGTTCACAGTGTACTTCCAAACTATCCCAAACCATCAGTTGCGCTTGCCCGTCGATTTGACTGACGGTCGAACGCAACACCGAGTGACGCCGCATCAATTGTTGCCAGCAATCGGCCAGACGCGCAGGATCGGCGCCGTGAATCGGCAAAGTGATCTGGTTGACATAGGTGTTTCTGGCCTCAGACAACCGGGCATGGAAATACAGCCCCTGTTGCAAGGTCGACAGCGGCAGAATGCGTTGTGGCAGGCGCTTAGCCTGGTGACTGAGTGCCGTTAATGTGCACTGTTCCAAGCCGGTATCCGGCGCATCACGCACTGTGAGGATCGGATCCTGTTCCTGGCAATAACGCAATATCGCTTCCCAGCTTTGGCTGAGCGCATCCAGCAGGCGTTGGCGCTCTGCGGCCGGGAATATTTCGCCATCCACCTCAATGTCAAACAACAACTGTTCGTTGTTGTCATGAATGTTGAGCGTCACCGCCGCTTCAGCCGCAGCATGTGCAGGACGCCACAAACCAGAGTCCGTCACCAGGCCTTCGTTCAGCCCGGCGTTGGCTGCCCGGCCGAGGTAGTTAAACAGCACATCAATCTCAGATGCGTATTGCCATTGGTTCTGCACAACACCGGCAGAATAGCCGATACCACCGTGCTCGACAGCCAGCACCTGATCCTTAACCTGAGCAAGCAATCCCCCCAGCTCCTGCGGTATGTCGATATGAAGTGGGTACATGGCGGTATGCCAGTTGACACTGCGAGAAAGATCCAACCCGGACAATTCGCTGTAGCGACCATGACTCTCTTTATGAACCAGTAGAGACGGTGTGGCTTTGACGGTTCTCAAAGCATCCAAAACCAGCGCCAACAAGGTTGACTCTTTATCCAGCTTGGCAAACTGTTGAGTGGATGCAAAAAGCTGAACGGCTTTGTCTGTCGGCAGCGCCCATTGCAACGAATGCACATCACTGTCAGCGTTCGTACCCCAATGCGCCGCCTGTTGCTGCGCTTGCCAGAAGTCATGTTCGCGAGCGGAGATCGGATACATCATCAGTGCCTGATGCCAGTCTGCCTGATGGTGCGTTTTCGCCGCAGCGGTCGCTGTATCGCCAGTTAATTTTGCCTGATAAAACGCCAGCAGATCATTGAGCAATATCGGCCATGAGAGCGCATCCACCACCAAATGATGGATGGTGAGCAGCACGTCTCCACGCTCAGCGTTCACTCCCACGGATACGGTTCTGCCCTGCTCGGGCGCAACGGCGAGCTGGACCGTCTCTGAATCGATAGCATCGGCAAACAGATGAAACGCAAAGTCAACCTGCTCGGCATAGTGAGCACTGTGCGTCTGCGAATTGGCCGAAAACGTCAACCGCAGTGCGTCGTGATGATCAATCAGCTGCTTCATCGCCTGATGCAAGGCGTCAACATCAACCGGTGCCGGCAGCGACAAACGCACATATTGGTTGCATGGGCTCAACTGATAATTATGCAGAAAACGTTGCTGCATCGGTAACAGAGCGACGTCGCCCCGCAAGCAGTGCTGATCGGCCATCGCCACTTGAATACTGGTCATGCATTCGGCCAGTTCAGCCAACACCGGATGATCAAACACTTGCTTTGGCGTCAAAAGCCAGTGTTGCTGACGCAGTTTGCCCACCAGTTGCAAGGCGCTGATCGAATCACCGCCCAGAGCGAAGAAATGGCTGTCAGCACCCACCACATCTAGTTTCAGGATCTCGCACCAGATTTTGGCCAATGTGTGCTGTTTGTCTCCTTGCAGTGGCTGGGTTGACGTTGTCAGTGTGCTCCAGTCCGGCTCTGGCAGACACTTTCTGTCCACTTTACCAGCCGGAGTCAGAGGTAGACGCTCATCCACCATCACCCGGGATGGAACCATGTAATCCGGTAACTGGTCGCTCAGTTTACTGAGCCAGATGTGTTCTTCAGACTGACGCATCGCCGGCAGTTGTACGTACCCCACCAGCTTTTTGCCCGTTGGTGAGTCGTGTGCGGTCACCGCACAGAATTCTGCGCCCGTCAGCGTTTGCAGGCGGGATTCGATTTCTCCCAGCTCTACCCTGAAACCGCGAATTTTGACTTGCTGATCGACCCGGCCAAAGTATTCCATCACACCATCATGGCGAAAACGCACCAGATCCCCTGTGCGATACATACGCTCACCGTTGGCGGAAAACGGATCCGGTAAGAAACGCTCAGCGGTCAAATCTGCCCGATCGAGATAACCACGTGCCAGACCGACTTCCATGCCAATGTACAGTTCACCAATTGTGCCCGGTGGTAGCCGAGTCAGATTCTGATCCAGTACGTACAGTTGACGCGCACCAACGGCAGTACCAATTGGGGCGTAAGCGCTGGTCAGGGCATCCTCTGGATAAGCACTCCAGATCATCGGTGTGACGACCGTTTCTGTCGGACCATAACCGTTGATGATTCTCGGCGGTGCGATGACTTTTTGAATCCGTTCAAATGTTTCCCGGGTGAACGCTTCACCGCCCAGAGTCACCGAACGCAGAGACAAGTTAGGTTGAGTCAGTTCAATCCAATCCAGCAAAGGACCAATATAACTTGGCGGGAAACACGCAATGGTGACGTTTTCCTCGCTCAGCACCTGCGTCGTCTGTTCAGGAGTCCATAACTGCTGGTCACGAATCACCAGCTTGGATCCGAACGCCAACGGCACCGTCCAGCGCTCCACCGCGCCATCAAAACTGATGGAGGCAAAATGCAGTTCTGTATCTTGGGGCGTCATGCCATATCGCTGGCCGATGGTCTGAACGTGCATAGACAACCCGAGGTGATCCACCGCCACGCCTTTTGGTGTGCCCGTGGAGCCGGAGGTATAAATCAGGTAAGCCAGTTGCTGTGGTAAGACGGTAGTGTCCGGTGTGCTGGCCGGCCACTGTTCCAGTGACAGCGCATCCGTTGCGATGGTAGGTATCGCAGTCAGTTCCGTTGCTAAAGGCGTAAGCGCGGCCTGGGTCAGAACGACCTTCGCCTGGCTGTCTGCCAGCATGAAACTCAGACGTTCCTTGGGGTAATCCGGATCCAGTGGGAGAAAAGCGCCACCGGCTTTGAGTACCGCAATCATCGCAACCAGCATGTCGGTTCCGCGTTCCATCAACACGGCCACCGGCGTATCCGGTGAAATACCTTGCTCTAACAGGCAATGAGCCAGCTGATTGCTGCGCTGGTCTAATTGCTGATAACTCAGCGTTTGTGAACCATGTTTAAGCGCTATCGCCTGAGGCTGTTCAAGCACCTGACGGGCGAACAGTTCAGTAAACAACACTGGCGACCATTCTTCATTGGATCCGGCAAACTGTTCCAACTGAATCTGTTGTGGAGCGCTTAATCCGTCCAGGCTTGCCAGTGATGCCAGGGGCTGTTGGCAAAGCCCTTGCAGAATGTGCTGATAGGAGGCAACAAAATCTTCAATGAAGTCGGCGGAGAATTTGTCTTCAGCGTAGACGAAACGCAACGTCAGTTGGTCTGAAGCGACCACATCCAAAACCAGCTCGAACGGTGTTTCAACCACCGGGAATTCCTGAAACTGGAGCTGAAAATCCGCAGTCGTGACATTCAGCCCCTCACCGTGACTACGAAAGTTAAACGCAAACGTCGGCAGCGCCAGTTCGCCACACAGCTTCTCTAGTGGTTGGGCCGCAAATTGCAGGGATTGCTTCAGGGTGGCACGCGTGGCTTGCAGATAATCACTCACACTGCTTGTGGCTTCACAACGCTGACCAAGCACGACATTACTGACATAGAATCCGACATTACGACGATGACGCGCACTGCGGTTCAGTGCTTGTACCATTAAGCTAGGATGCGTGTGATTGGTATACCGCTGAAGGGTCAGAGACAGTGCCGCCGAGAGTAATTCAAAACGGGTGATACCGTGGCATTTGGTTGCCTGATTCAGTTCGGCTGCTGTGTTCACGTCCAGCTCATGCAGATAATGGTCTGCACGATACGAAGGTTCACTCTGGCTACTGAGACGACACGGCTCATCACCAATCAGTGAGAGTGCCTGCCACGCCTGAGCACGTTGAGCCAGCTCATCATCACTGCACGCTTCCTCAGCAACAAAGTCCAGATAAGAGGTGTCTGAAGCTTTAGGCAGAGGTGCCCCTTGCAGGGCGGAGGCGATAAACTCCACCGACAGCTTTAACGACCAGGCGTCCACAATCAGGTGATGGGCCGCCAAGAGTAAAGCATATTGATCGCTGCCCAAATGATAAATGCAGCCGCGAACCAGGCTGTGTCCCAGCAGTGCATACGGCGCTAAAGCGCGAGCTTTGGCATCTTGCTGCACCGCTGCCGCCGGGTCGGCGTGTTGACTGAAATCGAGGATCTCGAGCGGTGTAACGTCTGGCGAGGCAATGTATTGATACGGTTCTCCGTTTCGCTGATTAAATCGCAAGCGGTAACCGGAGAAATGGTCGAGCATGGCCTGATAAGCACTTTGAATACCTGTACTGCTGACGTCTTTACCTGTCAGCCACAGTAAGCCACCGTTGTTATAAGCCAGGCTTTCCGGCTTAAGTTGATGAAACAGCCACAAACGCTGTTGAGAATAAGAAAGCGGGCTCTGCGACGCCTGCGCCGGAGCCATACCGATATCGTCCACTGACATACTACTACCCAAAAAGTGTGTTGTTGATTTCCAGACTGCCGAAGTGACAGTCAGTCGCTATTCGCCTATTTCGGCCAGCGCGTCGCGCAAACTTTTTGGTCGCATGTCGGTCCAGACTTCACGGATATGTGCCAGACATGTTTCTTTGTCACCAATGACACCGACTTCTTTCCAGCCTTGTGGTACCGGGTGATAGGTCGGCCAGATGCTGTACTGTTCTTGTGGGTTGATGACTACAGTAAATTCGGTGTTAGGGCTGTCAATACTCATAATTTCCTCAACTCGATCGTTGTTATCTTTGTTTTAATGTTTTTATGGCTAATGCTGTGCTCACGCGACCACGTTCGCCATTGCCTGTCTGGTTTGGCTGTGGTCGGTCGTATCCAGTTCGGTCAACTGACCGCTGTCCATTTTAAAAATTCGGTCTGCCACGTCGAAATAACGATCATCATGCGTCACAGCAATGACCGTTACGCCGCGTTGTTTCAATTGTGGTAATAACTGGTGATAGAACAGTTTTCTAAAGCGCGGATCCTGATCGGCGGCCCATTCGTCGAGCAGCATGCAGCCGCGCTGCTCGGCAATCGCCATTAATAGCGCCAGACGTTTACGCTGCCCTTGTGAATAGCGTACGTCCGACAGCCGCCCTTGCTGATGGCTCACTTTGTGGGCCATTTCCAGGCGAGTCATCCAGTCGTCGATCAGTGACGCGTCTACATCCTGCCCCTGACCGTCGGTGACCTGATGAAACAGGTAAAAATCACTGAACACCGTCGAAAACTGCTGACGATAGCGCTGCCACTCTTGTTCAGGTACTGCCTGACCATTCAGCAGTACCTCGCCCGAGTGTGGGCGATACAGACCGGTCAGCAGACGGGCAAACGTCGACTTACCGCTGCCGTTACCGCCGATGATGAAAATCATCTCGCCACGCTTGACAGAGAAGTCTATCGGACCAACCGCAAAGGGCTGGTCATCGCCGTCGGCGCGGTAACGGTACGTCACCTGATTCAGCGCCAGCGATTCAAAGGGTTGCGGCGCCGGATCGACGCAGGACAACGATTCATCCCGGTTGAGCGACAAATCTTCCAACTTACGCATCGAAACATTCGCGTTCACCAGAGCCGGCAAAGCGCCCACCGCCGACATCAACGGCATACGCATAAACAGGATCACCAAAGCAAACGTAGATGCGATATCAAATCCAGCCCAGCCAAGCCCAATAGAGAGGTAAAAGTTGATGCCGATGAGGGCGAGAATAACGGTATTGGTCAGATTAGCCGCAAAGCCGTTGAGAATATCGGCCCGGGTGATTTCGTCACGGTATCCCGTGGCATTGAGGCTAAATTCGTCATCAAAAAAACGGCGGGCGCGGTTTGGGTTAAGAGACAGCTCTTTGCGACCGTCAATCAACGCCTGATAATCTTTGTAAAGTTTGTCATCAAACTCACGAACGTGGCGAACATGGTTACTGATGCGGGTCACCAAAGAAAATCCTACCACACCAGTCAGCCCGAGAATCAGTAGACTGACACCAAACAACGGCAACGACAGAAAAGCCAGATACGCCAACGCCACGATGGTCAGGACCATGCCATAAATTAATTCCGGCAGATTCACGAATGCGATCGTCACATTGCGGATGTCAGTATTCAGCGAAGCCAGTACGCCAGCACTGCCTACTTCTTCAATTTGCTCAATATCAGTATTGATCAGCTGTTTGACCAACTGACAGCGCTTATTGAAAACAAACTGGTGACCGAGCTTGTGCAATGCGACCTGAGCGATCGTTGCAGTCAAGAGCAACGCTATCAGCAACAGCGCAAACCAGCCAATCGCACTATGAATATCAGTGGTTTGACTCAGCAGTTCGTACTGGATGAAGGCAATCACACCCACGCTGAGAAACGCGCTGGTGACACTGAGCAGAATCACCGGCACCAAGGCTTTCGCTTGCTTGTGCGCCAACTGAACAAGTAATTTCATCTTATATCCATCTATTGATTATTATTGTGATTATCATTATCAACAAGATAATGAACAACGCCCTATCCACAGCGTTTTTAACCCTCCCGGCAAACCGGGAGGGTTAGGTTTTTCTTAAAGTCGACGCAGTCCCCACATCAGGTACAACCCGCCGATCAATGACGCCACCAAACCGGCCGGCACTTCCTGCGGGTAAAGCCACTGGCGTCCCAGCCAGTCGGCAAACAGCATTAGCCCACAGCCAATCAGTGCCGAACACACCAGGTGCTCTCTTGCGCGACTAAAGCCAAACAGCCGGGCCAAATGCGGGGCCATCAAGCCAATAAAGCTCAGTGGGCCCACCACCAATGTGGCACTGACGGTCAAACACGCCACCAGCAACAACAGCAGGCCTCGTGATCGCCCGACTTTGATGCCTAACGCTCTGGCACTTTCCTGCCCGAGCGGCAAAATATCCAGCCATCGAGCGCTGGCAAAGCCAAGAGCCGTGAGCACCAAAGCAGATACAAATAGCGGCAACAAGGTTTGTTCGGTCACGTAATAAGTGGAACCAGACAACCAGGCCAGCACCTGATAACTGCGTGGGTCTCCCCCTGCCAGCACAAAGCTTTGCACTGCGTTCATCAAGGCTGTGATGGCAACGCCGGTCAGCAGCACACGTTCCGGTTGAAAACCGGATTTGCGGTTGAGAAGCACAATCACACCCAGCGATGCCATTGCCCCCAACAAACCACCTAAATAGAGGCTAAACAAGCTTGCGCCCATCCCGGTAAACATGGCGATGATCAATCCCAGTGCCGTCCCTGAGCTGATCCCAATCACCTCTGGGCTAGCCATCGGGTTTCCACTCAGGCGCTGCACCACAGTACCAGCCACTGCCAACATGATTCCCGCTAAGGCCGCCGCCATTAGCCGAGGTATACGCCATTCGAGTAATGACCATTGTCCGCTCGTCACCAGCCATTGCCAGCCGTCACTCTGGCGTGACACTGTGCTGAACAGGCAGAGCCCCAGCACAATCATCGCGATGATAGCGAGAATCGTATGTTTGCTTAGAGGAGTGACCCGCTCACTGTGTCGGGTAAGCACAGTCTGTGTTTGCGTCTGGCTACGCATTGACAGCTTAGGCAACATCCATAGTAATAACGGCGCTCCAAGCGCGGCTGTTGCAGCGCCAGTGGGGATCACCATTGCCATCACCCCAGGAAGCTGCTGGATCAATAAATCGGTCAGAGTTAGCAACAAGGCGCCAAGAAGCATCGATACCCACAGTTTAGGGACCAGACGATGCACACCAAGGCTGCGCGTGATGGCCGGTGCCGCCAGCCCGACAAACCCAATCACACCGACACTGGCAACGACCCAGGAAGTGAGCATGACCGCTAAGCCAAGACAGACCACTCGTAGTTTCGCCAGCGACACGCCAAGACTTTTCGCCCCTTGTTCAGATAATTCCAGCAGGCTGAGGGGCTTAACAAACAGAAACGCGGCTGCAGCTGCGACGGCGATACGGGGCGCCAGGTAGCTAACATCCTGCCAGCCGGTCTGCACCAATGAGCCCGCGCCCCAAATCATCAGACCGGCCAGTTGATCCTGATTCATCATCAACAACACGGTGCTTACCGCGCCAAAATAAAGATTGATGACCAAGCCGGATACCACCACCACAGTTGGGGAAAGTGCACGACGCCAAGATAATGCAAACACCAGCGCCATGGTCCCTACTCCGCCAGCCAAAGCGACCAGTGAATGAGAGAATTCAATTAACCACGGGGCGTACAGAGTGGCCATCATCAAGGCGAAACTGGCACCGCTGGCCACACCAAGTGTCGATGGAGACGCCAAAGGATTGCGCAGTACCTGCTGCATTAACACCCCAGCCACGGCTAACGCCGCGCCAGCGATCAAAGTGGTAAACACCCGCGGCCACCAGGTCAGATGCAGTTTGACAGAAAGCGGCGTTTGCCAGTCAACCTGCCACATGCTGGCGAGGTTCAGACTAACGTTGTCGCCAACCGAAATTTGCAACCCCATCATCAGGGCGACAAAACCCGTTAAACACGCGATTAACAATGTTGAACGCAGGCTCATTGCGTCACCTCCCGCGTGAGAGTGTCAGTCATGAGGGTGGCAAAACGAACCGACGACGGAATGGCACCAAAGCTCCACACGGCCTGCACTCGCAAAGCCGGATGCCCGGTTTGTTTGACCAGATACTGCCAGTAGGCATCCTTTTCCAGATGCTCACTGACACCGGCTGGCATCGGCTCCACCACCACCAGTTGTCCTGACAGCCCCTGCAGGCGATCAATGCCAATCAAGCCAAACCCCCAAGAGTTGGTGGTCTCTTTCCACGCATTCTCCAGACCAAGCTGGTTAATCGCAATACTGTACAAACTGTTGTTACCGAACACGCGCACATGCTGGCTGTCCATAAATTGGATCATAATCAGCGGAGGAGTGCCTTGCGGGAGTTTCTGTTTCAGTGTTGCAAATGTCTGCTCCGCGTCATGGATAACCCTTTCCGCTGCACCTTCACGTTCTGTGAGACGCGCCAGCGTCCGGGTAAATGTTTTTAGTGCCGACCAACTGATGTCTCCATCGGTGTAAAGCGGTACGGATTCTACTCTGGCAACACGCGACAACTGCGGCTCCAGGGATTGAAAACGAGGTGAAATGAAAATGGTATCGAGATCCAGTTCAGACAAACGTTCCAGATTTGGCTGAGTACGCAAACCGACGTCCACCGTGGTGTCCGGTAAGCGTGGGCTGCGAACCCAGGCGTTGTAATCCGCCTGCTGAGCAGATGCTACCGGCGTCAGTCCCAAAGCCAGCAGTGTTTCGGTCTGTGTCCAGTCTATCGACATCACCCGCGGGCTGATGGGAGAAGACAGCTGCTGAGCCTCGGCGAAAGCGCCTTGCGCCATCAACAAGCTCGCCACCATCATCAGACGAGAGAATGGGAATAACCTTAACATGGCATGGCCACCGGATAGCCAGCCGGGTGATCCGTAATGTGCATCTCGATGCCATATATCTGGTTGAGCTGAGGCTCAGTAAATACCTGTTCCACACTGCCTTGCACGATCATTTCTCCGCTGTGCAGCGCAACGATGTGATCGCAGAAGCGAGCGGCCATATTGATATCATGAATGACGATAATGACGCCGAGATTCAGCTCCTGGCTGAGCTTTTTGATCAGGTTCAACATCTCGACCTGATGCGCCACATCCAGCGCAGAAAGCGGTTCGTCCAGTAGCAGATACTGGGTGCGCTGTGCCAGAAGCATCGCCAACCAGACACGCTGACGTTCACCACCAGACAGGGTATCCACCAGACGATCGGCGTACTTTAGTGTGTCGGTCAGTGTCATCGCTTCCTGAATGTACTGTTTGTCCTGACCGTTCAGGCGCCCAAGCAAACCATGCCAGGGATAGCGACCAAAACTGACTAAATCACGGGCTGAAAGGCTGTCTGTCGCCGGCAGATGTTGTGGTAAATAAGCCACTTGCCGGGCAAACTGCTTGTCACTCCATTGTGAGACGGGCTTTTTGTCGAGTAAGACTTCACCACCGGTGGCTTTTTGCTGTTGAGCCAATAGCTTAAGCAGAGTCGACTTTCCAGAGCCATTATGCCCAACCAGGGCATAGATTTTTCCTGGCTCAAACGCCATATCAAAGTGTTTCAGCAGCGCCCTGTCACCGACGTGAAATTCCAGCTCTTTTGCCGCGAGCATATTTTATCCTGTTATTTTCCTGCTTAATTCTGGGGTTAATCGGTTGTAACTTAAAGATTAACAAGGGGTGATTTATATAACAGCCAACAAACAAATGCAAACCATTTTCATTTGCATTAATATTTAAAAAGATTAGGCTATATCCCTGATATCTAAAGGGTTGGCAACAGGCTAGGTAGGATAAGTTTATGATAAAAAGGGCATTAGACAGTGCCATACAATGGCGGTTCGGTGCCGCTCGGGTGGAGTGTGTCGTGTCGGAGATAGCTGGTGTACAGGAAAAGCATCCTCTTTACCTCGCCCGGGTTGGTTTTGATCACAGCCAGTTTGACCCAAGTTGGTTTGCCATCGCTGGCATCGACTGCCCCGCACAAATTTCGGCCAGCCGGCTTCCCCGCCAGGCCGAGTTTTTTGCCGGGCGCCTGGCCGCCCACACCGCACTTAAAGCATTCAATCAAGTGCCCGTTTCCATCCCCATCAACCCTGATCGTACACCGGCCTTCCCACCCGGCTTCTGCGGCTCAATTTCACACAGTGGCGAACAGGCTGTGGCCCTGGTTGCGTGCAGCAATCCGTCAGTCCTACGTCCCGGTATTGATATTCAAACGATAGTGACAATCGAGCAAAGTGCTGACATTCAACCTTTGGTGGCCACAGAAGGTGAGTTGGCGATCATGACGGCTGCGGGACTTTCCAGAGAAATGGCTGTCACCGCGATATTCTCGGCGAAAGAAGCTCTGTACAAAGCGCTCTTTCCCTTAGTGGGTGACGTGCTCGAATTTGACGTGGTGACATTGATACAGCACAACGATTCACTGCTGCACTTCGAAGCGGCGCCCTCACTGCGAGCTTACGGGATCAGACCTCACCTCCACTGCCACCTAGAGATACAGGATCAGCGCGTCCAGTGTGTTACCTGGCAAGCTTGATAACAAAACAGCCTTAACGGGGCTGTTTTGTTCGTCTATCAGATTCAGGCCAGCTTAAACTTCGTCAGTTCACTTTCCACTCGGGCGGCGTCTACCCGATAACCATCGACGATCTGATTAAGCGCAGAGGCGAGTTGACCGGTTTCTTCCGCAATCCCCGTCAGCGTATCCACATCTAAATCCACCTCATGGCACGCTTTAGACTGCTCTTCCGTCGCATTGGCGATACTGGTAATGTGCTGATTAACCAGTTCTATCACGTGCTCAAGTTCCGAGACGCTGGACTTGGTGGTATTCACAGATTCGAACGTATTGTCACTGGCTTCACGACTCTTACGCATGTTGTCCACTGAACGGTTGGTGTTATCGCAAATTTTACTCAGTAATTCGCTGATGTGTTCTGTGGCTTCTTTACTGCGCTGCGCCAGATCCCGAACCTCAGAAGCAACAACGGCAAAGCCTCTCCCCTGTTCTCCAGCGCGGGCAGCTTCAATCGCGGCATTGAGGGCCAGTAGGTTAGTTTGTTCTGATATACCATTGATGGTGTCGACAATGCTGCTGACCCGCGCGGCATCCTGTTCCAGTTGTTGCATGCATTGTTGAGTTTCACCGATCTGTTGCGCGAGCGCTTCCACATTGGAGAACGACGAGTTACTCTGCGACAAACAGACCATCACCTGTTGCGTCATGGATTCCGTTTCTTCCAATGCACGTGTCGCCGATGAAGCAATTTCGTTACTGGACTGGGCCAGTTCAGTCATGGATGCAGCGATATTCGTGCATTTTGCGGTCGTGGCTTCGCTGCTCTTACCCAGCTCAACAGAGCGTGAAACCACCTGGTCCAAACGCTGCTGACTTTGTTGATCTGCTTCAGTAACGCTGGATAACAGCGACCCAAGCGTGCGATTGAGCCGGTTGATACTCGATGAGATATGCGCTATTTCGTCTTTTCCCTGGTCGTCCAGTTGTAAAGCCAGATTGCGCTCTTCCGACATCACCTGGAGCTTTCGAGTCAAACCGCCAACCCGGGCTTTCAAGCTCGAGACACTCATCATCAATAACAGGGAGAGAAGCACGGCGCTGACACCACACAGCAACAGCGTCAACCACGCCATCTGGCTGGCCTGCTGTGCTTGGCTATCTGCCTGAGTTTGCATGACTTGCTGGATCTGATTGCGGACTTGATTGATCAATTTGATGCGCTCAGTAGCCATAGCAAACCACTGAGTTGCAGCTGGTCCTTTTACCGAATCCAGCGTATCGCTCTGATTCAAAAATGCCTGCTGAACAGCTTCCACTTCTTGCCACGTTTTGCTCTGCTTGGCCTGATTTAAACTCTGCATCATATCAACTGGCAAGCTTAACCGAGCGTTTCGTTCCGCGTAGCCGCCCGTTTGAATGTAATTGTTGATATTGGCGTAGACTGATTCTGTGCTACTGCCTCTGGCGAACACCCCATTCAAAGCGCCTCGTACCTGACCAGCACTCTCTTTCATGGTCACTACGGCCACCAGCGACTTACCCAGTTGCGCCATATCCGACAAATGAATTTTAGACAGCAACGCACCGGCGTTATCGATCGCTAACTGATTGATGTTGGAATAATAAGCGAACGGAGAAACAGACAACTGCAGTTGGTCTACCTGACCACGTACGTTATTGAGTTGCGCCAGTTGTGATTTCACGTCTTGCCCCAGATCGTTCACATAGGCAGGAGAAAGATACTCAGGCTGAAAACTCAGTAACGCCTTAATATGCAGATCCGCGACCTGACGTTGTTTTTTCAACGCCTGAACCTGCTCTCCCTTTCCCTGGCTGCCTATCACTCCCGCGGTAAGACCTCGCTCAACCGCCAGATTGTGTGCCAGGTTGTCATACAGCATAACCAGGTGAACCGCCTCGCGATCGGCGTTTGCGGCTTCTTTAGTAGCAAAAAAGCCACTACTGAGATAAATCGCCAGCGCGACCGTGAGGAGTAACGGCACCCCTGCAACAAAACTGACAATAATGTGAAATGGATACTGACGAAACCAACGCTTCATAACTTTTTCCTTAGTTATTTCATGGACATTGAGCGTACACTTAGAAGCTAGGTGATTTCAGTAAAATGTCCCGTTTATATCAGAATCATTTCAATAACTTGTGCACTGGGTCAAACCAACACATCCATCAGTAACGGGTTATAACATCAGAGAAAACCAAAAAAAGCCGCAGAATGCGGCTTTTATCTCAGTGCTGGGTTCCCGTTGGATTGGTCCCAAATTCGGCTTGATCATAAATGTCAGCCAGTGTCTTTTCACTTTTGCTTTGCGGTTTTTTACGTCGAACTGACTGGTAACAATAAGCTTGCGCTTTCAGAGCTTTTTGATGCTCTTTCGCAGACTGGATAAATTCTGAATCAGACATCGCCTGCTGGCGTAAGCGGTTCACTCTTTCTAAGGTTTCCCACAACATACGTCACCTCCAGTAGTTACTGTATGTAAACCCAGTATAACTCGAATCACTATAGCGTCAAGTGATACTGTATAAAATCACATGAAACTCAGTACTACCACTGATGACAGGTTCAAAATCGAAGAAGACACCCCTGTTGAAATAAAACCTAATAGATTGTTTTTATTTACTTTTAATACGAAGTTGTTTTTATAACCAAAGAAGAACTCTGCACCTACGCGACCCAATTTTTCAGGTGCGGCGGTATACAGTGAATCAAAGCTGGTCATAGGAATGAGCCATCAGATTAGATTTCTACACTCAGTGATCGGCGGAGATGCGAAATGCAACTCCACTCGGTAAGCAACTCGGCTTACTCGTCCCTATTTGAAGACGTGGTTCAACATTGAATTAAGGGCTTCTAAGTTCGAATTCTCTAAAGCTGGGGAGAGCAATCAGCCGGCTAAAAGCCAGCTAATTTGAAAACATAGATAGGAAAGGAATGAGTCTGTGCATCAATGGAACGTGGAGATGCTCTCATTATTGTTTGCTAATAAAACGTTCAGCACTTGCAAAAAGCGCATCACACTGCTTCTTCTGCTTTGCGTACTCAGCCGTACCCTCTTCTAAGGAATCGAGTACCTCTTTGGCTTTATGGTAGTTCCCGACCATTACTGCGAATCTTTCTTCGAAATCGCTTTTCTTCGTTTTATTGCCAGTTTTTCTTTTAGGTTTGCGCATAAAGTCCTCTTTACATCAAAGGTCTAACAACGTGTTCTGCTGACGTTCCAGCAGAATGTCTTCGATCTTTCTTCTTATCTGGTGGATGTTATCCGGCTTATCATCTCTAGCATCATTGCTGCTTTTCAGTGATTTAGCTCTGGCTGCTTTCTTCTTCAAAGTGAAACCTCAGTCTATGGTTTGACACAAAACGTCCCTCAGGATTAAACCTTGTGAATCGTTAATTTCACCAGTACTGGTTGACTCACAGAATGAAAAATCCAAATCAAAGAGACTGGTATGCACTCTGGGTAAGATATGGCGTTTTAATACACCGCTGTTTAGCTAGTGAAAGGTGGCAGACCAAGGGTCCTTTATGATGAAGGTGATAGCGGATTTAGAACATAAGTAGTTTGTTCTTGCGGTATTTTCTGCTCACGCAGTACGTAATACCAATATAGTTTTCTATTAGTCTTTCGATTCATATTGCTCCTTAATAGGTATTGGAGAAGAAAGAACTCGCCATAACTAGGATCTAGGCCATAAACGAGTTCTCGCTATACAGTGTTGGTTACGCGAAAGTAACGGCCGCAGCTTGTGGGCCTTTGTTGCCCTGCTCTACGGTAAAGCTTACTTTTTGGCCTTCAGCTAGCGTTTTGAAGCCCTCTGACACAATAGCGTTGAAATGAACAAACACATCTGCGCCACCATTGTCTGGAGTGATAAAACCAAAGCCTTTTGACTCGTTAAACCATTTTACTGAACCAGTTGTTTTATTTGACATATATATCTCGATACATTGATAAGTTAAAAATGAAAGCTACTAAATCTGGAATGAAGAAAAAGGTATCGCAGGATAGATATGACGAACTGAATCGAAAGGAAACTGAGAAGATCTTGAACTAAATATATCATTAATAGCTCGCTGTTTGAGCTGCAGTCACTATACACTGTGTGGGGATAATAGATAGTTATTTCGGTTTTTATTTTTTCTGGCATTCAAAACCGCAAGTTACCCATTCCCTCAAGAAAAGCAGATAGGGATACCATTTCTGTACCTGATCCAGAGTTGGAGCTCAGTGTGAATCGCTCTGGAATACGTCGAGGTCTAACCTTGTACCCACTCTGATAACAAGAAGCGCGAGGCGTCATAACGCTTAAAGGGCAATGACGACAACTAAGACTTTCAGCACGATACTGTACCAACTAGGTTAAAATCGCTGATAAAAAAAGCCGCACGTAAAGTGCGGCGAAACAAGGACAAGTGCTTTAGAGATAAAATGGAACAAATTGTCTTTGAGGAAGCAGGGCGCTTATTGAAGATACGCGTTCAACATCCACATCAGTTTTTCCTGTTCGCGAATGTAATCGCCCATCAGAGCTGCTGTACCTTCATCATCGGCGTTTCCTGCCTGTTCCAGGATCTCACGCTCTTTGCCCAGCAATACGCTGAAGCCATTCACTAAACCTTCCACACATTCAGTACCGCTAGTGGCGTTTTTATGTTCGGTAATCGCACTGTTTTCCAAATAACGGCTGAAGCTGTGATCGGGTGTGAATCCCAGAGTCAGGATACGTTCTGCCAGTTCATCGATCTTGGTTTGCAGATCGGTGTAGATTTCTTCAAATTTGACGTGCAATTCGAAGAACTGCTGACCTTTGATGTTCCAATGGTAACCGCGGGTATTCATGTACAGAACTTGGTAGAGAGCAAGAAGTTGGTTCAGTTCAGCTGCCAGCTCTTGTGCTTTATTACTATCAAGACCGATAAGATTTGTTTGGCTAGACATAAAACTCTCCTTAAGTAACCGATTTAAAAATTCGTTCGAGATGGTGATCTCTTTGATGGGGTTATTCTACGAAAGCAGACAAAATAGATAAAACCGTTTAAACCTATCGCTTTAATAGCTAAAAACTATGTCATAGAACAAAATATTTCGCAGAACACGCAGCTTTATGCGTAGGAATCTGTGTAAAATAGAGATATCTCAATGACTTGCCTAACGGCGACGGACACTCCGGATAATAATAACTATGGATTACATCGCCCTTTCAAGGATTAGCCTGAAGCACCTCACGGTGTTTCATGTATTGCTCAACACCCACAGTGTGACCGCAACCGCTCAGCAGTTGTGCGCCAGTCCATCCGGTATTAGCAAAGTGTTGTCACAGCTACGTTCATTGTTGAAAGATGAGTTATTCTATCGCGATGGTACGCGCTTGGTTCCTACGCCCTTTGCGCTCAGTATGGGACCGACTGTGCACGGTATTCTCTCCAGCATGAACGGCGTGCTGCATCATGGCGAGTTTGACCCTCAACAGTACAGCGGAGATTTTGCGATTGGCATGCGAGGCAGTAGTGTCGAGTTGTTTGCCCCGTTGTTGAGCCACATTGCCGAGCAACTGAACGGCGCATGCCGGCTCAACTTATATGCGAAAGAGCAGCTCGGTTTTGAGGCCTTGTTACGCGGTCAGGCGGATTTTATTATTCTGCCGCATGACATCAGTCAGCCGCCGACGCATATTAAAGACTTGGTGTGGAAGGTGATTCTGGATGATGAAATGGTTTGCCTGATGAACGCCGCACACCCGTTGGCAGACACCGCTCTCACCATCGATAGCTACCTCAGCTATCAACACGTTGGGGTCCACGATCGCGAGCTGTCGCGACCATTCTTTGAGCAGCAATTGGCGCAACATCACCGGGCTCGCGACATCGCACTATCCGTAGCAGATTTCGGCGCAGCGGCGATTATGTGTCAGCACATGCCCTATCTATTCACCTGTTCGAAACGCTGGGCCAATGTTGCCTGTCAGACACGCAGTCTGATCCAGAAGAACCTGCCGTTTGACTATGGTCATGTCGCCTATAGTTTGGTGTGGAATAAGCAGAGCCTCAACGACCCAGCCCAAAACTGGCTGCACCAACAATTGCAAAATACGCACTTACTACCCTGAGCACGCGATTTTGTGATGCTCGAAACAGAAAAAGCCCCGATAAACGGGGCTTTTTCCGGTTAATCCGAACTGGATTTAAAGCGTTTTGTAGATAACTTTGTTACCTGCGAGCTGCTCTTTTGCTACCAGGTTTTCTTCCAGTAGTTTTTTCAGTGCGCCTGTCGCCCAAGAAGCCGCTTTGGATTCTTCTTGGCCTGCAGCAAGACCAATCCCTTTTGGATTGATGCCTTCTGCATTCGCAGCAACGATGTCCAGAACCTGTTGTTGCTTAGGAGTCAGAGCAACCTCTACGGATTTTGGCGCGGCTACTGCTTTTTCTACTGCTGGTTTCGCAGCGACTTTTTTCTCAGCTACAGGTTTCGCTTTCTTTGGTGCTTCTAGATTAGCAACCGCCGCTTTAATGCGCTTTTGCAGTTTCATCTGCACCTTACGCTTATGAGCAAGTCTCATGTGAGTATTTCTCCATTTCACTGCATCAGGCGCAGTGGTGAAAATTCGAAGCGCGTTTTATACCAAAATTCCGAAGTGATTTGTAGGGTAACTCCGCGTTTATGGGCTAAAAATGCGCGTACTCACAACGTATGACTACAATTTAAACAGTAGCTATAATGAACTTTCTAAAAAGTACTGAGTATATACACAGAGGTAAGTTCTCCAACTGCGGAGCCGGTATGCAGACGATTCATTTAACCAACCAGCCACTGCGACTTAACTCACCCGTGACCAAACTGGTGGCACTGGTAGCGATGTTCGGTGCCGCGTATTTAATCAGCTATGCACCGGGCTGGCCACAGGCGGTCTTATCTGTTCTGGCCGTACTGGCACTGCTGGGGTTTGGCTATCTGTTGGTCAAAAAAAGCACGGTGTCTTACACGCTGACCCCGACCCACTTTCAGCAACACCTGTTTAAAGGTGGCTGGGTAGTGAAATGGACGAACATCAGTAAGATAGGCATCGTTCATTATGACAATCAAGGTTGGCAACAACCGCTACCATGGGTTGGCATCAAAATAAAAGATTATACCCCTTACCTGAACGCCGTTTGTCCGCGTATTGCGACTGAGGTACTGCTTGGTCAGCGCGCACTGTTATACCTGGGGGCTCGTCAAAGAAACCAGGAAACTCAGTTTGAGGACATGGTACTGGATTCAAACCCATACCACGATCAGAGTGGCCAGGAATTTTCTGGCTTGTTGGCTATGCTGGCCAACCGCATGCGTTATCAGAGAAAATATTATGACTACGATGTGTTCATCGCCGCTTCGGATTTGGACCGAAGCGCAGAAGAGTTTGTCGGCCTGACCCGGCGTTATCTCGCGGCCGCCGAGCCAGAACCGTTGCAGCAGAGCAATTAGCCCGCTCGATATCCAGGTTCAGTAAAGCGGCATCTCGTCGGCAACAAACGGATTGGTTTTGCGCTCATGACCGAAAGTCGACTCCGGACCGTGACCGGGTACAAATCGCACGTCGTTACCCAATGGCCACAATTTAGATTTGATGGAGTTGATCAGCGTATTGAAGTCCCCTCTTGGGAAATCCGTGCGGCCAATGCTGCCGTTAAACAGTACGTCACCGACAAACGCCAACTTAGCTTCTTTGCTAAACAGAACCACGTGTCCCGGAGTGTGGCCTGGTGTATGGAACACGTCCAGCACCTGATGACCGAACTGCACCTGATCGCCATCATTCAGCCACTGGTTCGGCTCAAATGCATCAGTATGCGGAAAACCAAACATCTGGCTCTGACCTTCCAGCCCTTGTAGCCAAAAGTTGTCGTCTTTATGCGGGCCGACAATCTCGACACCACCCAGAGCGGCCGCAAGAGGCTCAGTGCCACCGACGTGATCAAGATGGCCGTGTGTCAACACCAGACGTACCACGTCGATACCCAACTCTTTGATCAGCGCAGCCAACTGTTTCACGTCACCACCGGGATCAATCACGATGCCTTTCATCGTCTCATCACACCAAACGATGGAACAGTTCTGAGAAAAAGAGGTGACTGGAACAACCTGATATTTAAGAGTCATTGTTAAACCTTATTCGCAAAATCGAAACTGGTCGAACTATGACACCGCCAATCGTATTTTACAACCAATCAACCACGCCAACTGCGCACGGGGCCAGTATCAATATGGACGAATTCACTTCTCGGATAATAACCGACACCACCCATCTTAAGATCCATGGCCGCATCGCGAATACGTTTCAGGCTCACACCATCCAGACGAAAATCGATCGCCTGACCGCTCATATGATAACTTTTCCGTGCCACACCATTGGATCGCGACCGCAGCATTTTATTGGTTGCAGGAGAACGGTAACCAGAGATGATCATGACCTCTGCGTCGCTACCGAGTAAAGACTGAATTTTAGAAATATGGTCAAACAAACGCTTATCCATCGGATGGATCTCGTTGCGACGAAAATCACGGCAAATGTGATTCAGTTTCGCCAGCTCCGGCTTCACGTATGAGAGGCCATCAAAATAGCATGCTTCCAGCATCTCTCCGGTATGGAGGTTGTTCATCGCCAGAGAACGAGATTTAGCGACAGGAGAAGCGTTTGCCACACTCGGAGCACATGCGGCCACAACGAGGCCCGCTCCGGTCATTTGTAAGAATTTTCGACGAGAAATGTGCACTACAACTTTACCTTTGTATTAGATACGAACACCTTGCCGGACCTTATCCGACCCTTTTGGTAAGTTCAAATGCATAAAGTGTGCACAAAAAAGCGGAATGCATGTCGCATTCCGCTTACTATCTGACCTAATTGATAATTTTATTTGATGATATTTATGTCAATTTTGTGTCAATTAACCACTTTTTGTGGTCAGCCCATCATAGCGGTAAATATCGTCCCTATAGTGTACTTGCCCTGATTCATACCAAACCGTTTGGTAAATAATATGCACGGGGATGCGCTGTCTCAGTGGAATCGACTTGTTGGTGCGCTCGTTGTACTGCGCGATTTTCATCTCATCTAAACCTTGTGTACGCAGCAATAATGCCGCGAATTCATCCGCATTCTGCACTCGGATACAACCCGAACTGAATGCGCGTTGCTCCTTATTAAACAAACTCTTACTAGGTGTGTCATGCAAATAAATCGCACGTTTATTGGGGGTGTTGAACTTGTACAATCCGAGTGCGTTCTGAGCCCCCGATTGCTGACGGAGACGGTAGGGAAACGCACGTGGATTGACGGTCGTCCAGTCTATCGCTTCTGGGCTGATCACTGCATCTGAATCCCAAGTTTCGAGAATTTGCATCTGATGCTTTTCAAGATAGGTGGCATCTTTTTTCACCTGCGGCAAAATATCCTCCACCATAATTTTCCGCGGCACGTTCCACGTAGGATTCAGGATCAAGGCATTCAGACTGGTTTTCATCACCGGCGTTTTTCGCGAGACCCGCCCTACAACCACTTTCGATTCAAAGACTTCATTGCCTAAATACCAGTAACGAATTTGATAACCAGGCACATTCACCAATATCAAGGTGTCATGCTGCATCGGCCACAATCGAGAACGTTCGATATTAAGTGCCAGCATGGCAACCCGCTGTGAGGGGGCAACATTTAACCACCTGACCGTTGCCGGGCCAATAACGCCGTCCTGGTTTAGTCCATGGATACGTTGAAATGTCTTGATCGCCGTTTCCAACGTATCGTCATACCAGGCCACATCGGTGCGTACCCGGCTCACGTCGACATTCACCAGTTGGAGCCTTTGCAATAGAACATCACGGTCACTGATTGAATCGCCGACCCGCTTCAGGCCAACCTGTTGATAACGCGGCACATTAACATCTGCGTACTGCCCTAAACTGCGGTAAGTATCGAGCAGTTGTTGGTACCCCGGTGAGGCAGGCGCAAAAATGTCAATGAACCCTGACAATCGCTTGGATTCAATTGCAGATTCCAGTGCCATCACCATTTCATTGCTCGGTGGCTGTATGGGCTGGTTCAACTTGGTCCGAAAAAACCAGTTATACCCGATTTGAGGCGCAAGCTCAGCGTAACTCATATACAGCAGTAAGGTATCAGTAGCCAGAACATCAAATTCAAACCAGCTGTTGGCCGCCCGATAATATTTAAGGTAACTGAGCTGTCGGTTAAACAAAGGGCTGAAACCCGCCTGTTGAATCAGCTCGAGTTGAAATTCAAGCTTGTTGATCGGCTCGATATCCGTCCATATCAGGTCACGGCCATTGTTTTGATAAATCTGATTAACCACATCTGGATATTGCAGCAAAGACGGAATTTTCGAGTCGTTTTGAAACCATTCCAGCGTTTCATTGCGCGCTATCGCCCCCACCTGATACGGGATCATCAGTAGACAAATCAACCACCAGCTATAGTGTTTCCATGATCTCATCTTAAGCGCTCTCCCTTTCCACTGCGTCAGTACTAATGCTGTCGCAAAGCAGCAATACGCACTGAATACGCAATAAAAGTATGGCAGAGAATCAAGCGTTAGCTAGGGTTAACTTTTTGAGGCGGGACGGCAGCCCGGCGGACTTGGACACAATTCAGAAGGCCACACCGGGATTACCTGTCAGGGAAGGAAAGTCATCTGGCTAGCGAATGGCAGACCAGTGGTTATCCCACATCACGCCGGACGCGACACTCTGTTTGGCTTGTGGGTAAGGATGGGTAATCACGTTGCCCGACCCCGAGCTGATGCGAAATGCCTTGTCAGCAGTCACCACCCCGGAAGCATCCGGCAAAGCCGCCAGCTCCACCAGTTGTCGACTGGCTTTCGACCAGATCCCATAACAATTGCCCCGTGGTGAGGTAGCCAGAATCCACTCTTCTGTTGCGGCAATACTGGCAATGTAATGATTGAAACGCGCCCACTCTTCGGGTTCAGCATCGAGCGGGATCATGGCGCCTCCTCGGGTGTGCATCGCAAGAAGAGCAGGATATTCATCCGGTTCGCCCCGATATTGCTGACCACACAACACCGTGTGATCGCCATCGTGCGCCAGATGGCGAATACTAAGGTGGTGATCCCCCAACGAAACTTGATCCAACAATTGACCCGTTGGACTCAGGTAACTCAGGCTCGGCTGCATCGAATCCAGATTGAGTGGCGCCCTTCCATTGGTGTGCACACCACCGACCCCAATAGCCAGTGTATCGTCCGGCATGAGAATGACCTCATGCGGCCCCAAACCAAAGCCATGAAACTCTTCGACTTTACGATATTGCTGAGTAGAGTCATAGACACCAATGATACCGCGACTGGTGCCGCGCTCTCCTTCTGTCGCATACAACCAGCGGCCGTCATTGGAATACACACCATGACCATAGTAATGACGATCCTTGGCCGCCAGTGTGAGTGTTACTGTTTCGCCGGTGCGATAATCAAACACCAGAAAAAACGTCCCAGGACGACGGCCGAACGCAGCGGCGTGGCCTGATTTAGTGTTGATTGCTACCCCATGCCCTCGGGCGGGTAATGGCACCTGAGTCAGCGGCATACCGGACTCATCGGCCACTACTGCAGAAAATTGTTCCCGGCCACGAATCGCGCAACCGACCAGTGCGGGCGCAGGTGTACCAGCCGAAGCGAACGAAAGCGGCATCATTGATACCGCGCCTCCGGCAAATGCGGCTTTAAGCAGGCCGCGTCTTGTTTGATCAGTCACCATCAGTTGCATTGAATCCTATTACGACGCCCAGCTCTACCGCGACTTCTTCATGAATCAAATACTTAAGCTGCTCCAACTTGTTAAATTGTGCCAGCACCGACTGATAGCCTTCACGACTTTGCAGCAAATCAAACAAGCTCGATTGTTCAGGCCAAGCCACCAGCGTCGCTTCAAACTGCGCTTTGATTGAGTCTGCCAGATCTGCTTTACCGCGTTGGCGCAGCAACTGGTCCAAACCCTTACCGTCGGCCAGATACAGAGCCTGTAACGCTTCTACGTTGGCTTTGAGATTGAGCATTGAGCTCTTCGAACGCCAGGATTCTGAGAAGTACGGTCGAGGATGTCCGATTTTTGCCATTGGTCGGCTGAGTTTTTTCATGCTGTATTCAAGTTGATTCGACAACACAGCAATGTATTCCGCATACCAGTTTTGCGTATCCAGTTGGATCCATGGGTTGGTTTCCCACGCTTTTGCAATATGCGCCGCATTGATTAGCAAATTGCCACTTATGGCGACACCCGTGTCGCAGGTGGCCGGGTTTGCCGCCAGATCGGAGGCTCGGTCATAGAGCAGCCATTCGATAGCGCCCAATCCCTGCACCGTAACACTCTGCTTTGAAATTTGTTCTGGCGTCCAGTGTCGATGCTGTTCGACCAACGCCGACATTTTACGACCGGTGGTATTTTTCTTGTCTGGCCAGAACTGAATATTCCAGCTCTGCTCCAGCGCTTGCGATGGCCCACGCTCCTGACCCTGCAACGCCATCCAGGCATTCATAGTTTGGTGCCACTGTTTTTTCACTGATTCTGGATGGTTGCGACCGTCTGCACAATACGCGGAAAACGCTTTGTTAAGCGCTTCCGCTGCGCTTGAGAAACGCTGAGCCGATGCAGATTCCAGCTGATAAACCGGATGACTGATATGCGGCGTTGGCGACGCAGCAGAGACACCACCGGCAAACCCGCTCAGACTGACTATCACGACACCAAAACGCGCGAGTTGACTACAATTCATGGTTATCCCCTTATAGTGAATTCAGAAAGGCGATCAGCGCCTGACGTTGTGCGTCATTAAACTTGAGTACGGCTTGTTTCGCAGGCTCCGCCTCACCGCCGTGCCACAATACCGCTTCCATTAGATTACGAGCCCGGCCATCATGTAAATAATACGTGTGCCCATTCACTTCCTGCGTGTAACCAATCCCCCACAATGGCGGCGTCCGCCACTCTCGCCCATTAGCAAGGTATTCATCGCGATTATCTGCCAACCCTTCCCCCATATCGTGGAGCAACAGGTCTGTATAGGGATGAATTTCCTGTCCTGATAACGCCGGAAGATCCGCACGCACCGCCGTCTTCACACTCGGTTTGTGGCAGTTATCGCAACCGGCTTCGGCAAACAAGGTTTGTCCATACTTGACCGCCGGATCATTCACATTGCGTCGCACTGGTACCGCCAAATGCTGAGAATAGAACTCAACGAACTTCAGAATCTTATCACTGACTTCCGGCGAGCCGCCATTTGGTAACTCATCACACAACGTCTGCTTTGCGGTACAGTTTTCGTTAGGAAACAGGTTACTGGTCAGTCCAACATCGCCATTAAATGCAGCCGCATTTTGTTGCATCAGCGTCGGTTGACCAGCTTTCCAGCCAAAACGACCGATGGCAAATTGTTGTTTTTGCACATCCCACACCCGGTTTACTTTCCCCGAAATGCCATTACGACCGTCACCAGATTGCGCCCAGGTCAGCAGCGTGCTGTCCGGTATGCTCTCTAACAAGCCCAGGCCAATCATCGGCGGAGCAACACGGGCAGAGAATTGAGTCTCAGGGTGCATTGGGCCGTATTGCAAGTCCACAATCTTAAGCTTCGGTTTGCGTAACGTCACTTGTGTCCCGTCAGAAAAAAGGACAGGAATCGATGTGTATGTAATATCGACCACCCCTTCTGCCTTTTGATCCGGCAACGCGAAATCCTGCAGTTGCGCCCCATAAGTCGGCTCAGGCACGACACCGTCTCGAATAAACACGTGTTTCTGTTCTGCGGTCATCGCTGGAATACTGAGCCGAACCAGCATCGACACCGCATGCTGGTCATTTCGCTCAGGTGGATGACCACGACCATCTTTGATGTGGCAGTTCTGACAACCGTTGGTATTGAACAGTGGGCCGAGTCCATCTCTGGCGTCGGTTGAAGACGGAGACTGAACCCAAGGGTTACGGAAAAAACTGTTCCCAACACTAAAATCCAGACGCTTAGCAAGTGGCAGGTTGGAAGCCGGCAGTGAGTAGGCATTTGGCCCTTGCTTTTTTGTGCTCGTGTCGCCGCCGGACTTGACTCCATACGCCATCGCATGGGTTGATAACAACGCCAGGGTGGCCGCAGCAAGGTACTTTTTCATAACATGGCTCTCATGCAAAAAAATCGCCGCTTCTCACTCAAATGCAAACGGCAAAAGGGCTCATAGTGAGCCCTTGGTTATGTTGTTATTCTGCTTAAAATTCGTGATCAGCTGTGTCCGGGTTCAAGCTGTCGATACCAATCACATTAGCCGCGCGTTCAATCGCAGACGTTTGTGCCACCAGTGATGTAATCGTGTCATTCACCAGTGCATTGCCTTTCGCATTGCCTGCAGCAATCAGTTGATCGAAGTGCTGATTGTCTTTTTCAGCAGAGATCACTAACTTGTTGACTTGGAGCAGAGTGGTATCAAACTGCTGCTGAATTTCCTTGGCTGCTTGAGCATCTTTTTGCTCTACCAGCGCCGCGATACCCGGGCCGCTCAGGGTAGAACCATCAGCACGTTTATATTCACCCGTGTAAACGTTGTAAATTCCCTGCTCATTGTAATAGTGCGAGTTATGCGTATTGTCGGAGAAGCAATCGTGCTCATCTTCGGTCGAGTTCGCTTCCAACGCCACTTTCATGCGTTCGCCAGCCAGCTCACCCAGCGACAAAGAACCCATACCGAACAGCATTTTACGAACGCCATTTTCAGCAGGCTCATTGAGCAGAGATTCGCGGTAGTTGCCTTTTTCGTCAGCCGACCACTGTTTTTCCATCCACGCCAAATCCTGCACCAACAGGTCCGCAGCAGCTTTGAGGTATTCACCACGGCGATCACAATGATCATTCGTACAGCCTTCACCCACCACAAAATCGGTGTACGCACGCGCACCGGCTCCCGCGTTGGTGCCATTCAAATCTTGCCCCCACAGCAGGAACTCAATCGCATGGTAACCCGACGCCACGTTTGCTTCTGAGCCGCCAACTTCGTTCAGATTGGCAATCAACTCAGGTGAAATCTTTGCGGTATCAATGGTTGTCGCTCCGATTTTCAGTTGCTTGTTGGCGACAATATTCGCCTGCGCACCTTCATTGCCAAGCTCATATTGATAGTCCGAACTCACGTAATCGATCAGCCCTTCGTCCAGCGGCCAGGCATTCAATTGGCCTTCCCAATCATCAACTACGGCGTTACCAAAACGGAAAACTTCAGACTGTTGGTAGGAAACGCGTGAAGCCAACCAGGCTTGCTTTACTTGGTTAAGTTTGGCTTCTGACGGAGCTGCCAGAAACGTATCAATTGATTCGTCCAACGCTTGTGCGGTGGTCAGTGAGTCGGCAAAAACAGCATGCGCAAGAGCAGCGTAATGTTCGACAACTTGATCCTGAGTTACGTTGGCCGCCATCACTGAACCGCTCAATGCAATCAGAGATGCAGCAAGAGAACGGGTTAGAAAAGGGTTTACAGTCATTTTGAAGCATCCTTGTTGAGCTACTTGTAATCTTAATTCATTGCTAGTGCTAATTATTCTCATTTGCACTTCTAAAGTCAGATAATACAAATTTACATTTTGTTTTCAACTTTTTTGTTTCAAAACACTTCAAAGCCAGCACATTTCTGCTTTCCATACACAACCACACTCACATCATTACCGATGTAGTGGCCAAAAAAAGCCCCGCAAAAGCGGGGCTTAACCGATAGTAACCGGCTACAGTTTGAGATGGTGCTTCCCGTGGGCGACTTTGGCCTTGAGGTAATTTTCATTACCAGACTTGATGTGCGCCGATGTATTCACCACTTCTTCAATATCAATACCGTGCTCTTTAAGCTCACGTACTTTCTTAGGATTATTAGTCACCAGACGGATCTTAGATACCCCCAGAGCTTTCAGCATTTGTGCCGCTTCAGTGAAATCGCGCAGGTCATCACCAAAACCAAGATGGTTATTGGCTTCGTAGGTATTCATTCCTTCACTTTGCAAACGGTAAGCGTCAATCTTATTGTAAAGACCAATACCACGACCTTCCTGACGCAAATAAAGGATAATGCCGCCTGTATCGCCCATCTTATTAATGGTTTCTTCCAACTGCTCACCACAGTCACAGCGTGAAGAGTGGAACACGTCTCCGGTCAGACATTCTGAATGCATACGAACCAGTGGTACCGGGTCATTGTGATCGGCCTGTTTAAAAATAACCGCAACATGTTCTTTGTCCGTTTTCAGACCACGGAATGAGAGAATTTCCGCATCAATGTTGCTTTTGGCTCCGACTTTAAAATCTACTCTGGCTCTTACTTCCGCCATATTCCCACTCACTTGCAATGTCGCACGCTGCGATACTATTAAACCATGCATTACTGCACTCTCTGTTGCCACTTATCATGGGGATTGATACCCGAGATTTCAACGATTAGATCACTTCTGTATCTCGCAGCTCCCACCCCGTCTAGTGCTGGGAGGAGCGGAAGTACACAGCAATCCACAGGCGTTCACCAATCGATGCAGCAAAATGTTATAATATAACATTTTAGTTTAATGGCAATAAAAAACCTTCGTCAGATGACTAACGAAGGTTTCTGGGAAATCCGTATAAAGTTAAATGATATTAGTGTGTTTGCTTTTTCTTCCAAACAGAAAGTTCAATCCACACATTTTCCAACTCTCTTAATTCTTCTTCCGTTAATAACGAAAGCGTTGGCTTAGATTGAGGAAGCGTATACGACTGCAGAGAACTTATCTGCGCGTAAAAATCCTTCTTTAATTGAGAGATTAACGAGTCCACTGCTTTTTCCCGGAATCTAATAATTCTTTAACTGTAATTAAATAATATCATATTGATTATTAATCGGGCACTCAATTCCAAAATATGGAATAACCATCACAGTTTATCTCTATAAGATC
>NZ_WXWO01000102.1:0-15479 GCF_009904845.1 Vibrio sp. V38_P2S17PM301
AATGAAAAAAAATCTACCCGAGATCACAGATTCCGAAGAATTAACCTGTTGGTTAATAAAATTGAATAGTGAGATCACGCTTCAAGATTTGGATGAGCTTACCCATCATCAATATGCTCGAAACTCGCTGATGGCGATGACCAAAGATTGGAACCTCTTTAGTGAGTTTTGTCGTTCAAAACGAGTCAAATCACTGCCCAGCTCGACAACAGCTGTTCGTTTGTTTCTGGAAAAAGAAGCCAGAATAAGAAAATACGCCACCCTCAAACGTTACACCGTCACCATAAGTGTTATTCATCGCATATTGGTTCAGAAAGATCCGACGTCAAGCTCGGTGGTGAAATCGGCATTGTCAGGTCTCCGTTTAACCAAACATGGTGATGCGACTCAGGCTGCCGCTTTTAACGCCAAACATATGGGGGCGTTGGACAATGCTTTATCACGCTCAAAGTCTATTCGGGATCTACGTAACCTCGCGCTCTGTTATGTGATGTTCGAATGTGCATTGAAACGCAGTGAAGTCAGGAATCTTAATCTGGAGCAATTTTCCGATACCGAAATGGGCATGACACTCTCTATCGGAGACAAAACGTATCGTTTAAGTGCTCCCGCTAGGGATAGCATGACTAAATGGTTTACCGCACTTCCCTATTCCACCGGACCAGCATTCCGAGCCATCGATCGACATGGCAATATATCATTGAGCCTGATGGACGACTCATCCCTTTACCGTGTTGTGCGTTCGGTCAGTGACATTATTGGTGTTTCGATTCAATTTTCAGGTCAGTCGATGCGGGTAGGCGCGGCAAAAGAGTTGGCTAAGAGAGGATTGAAAGTCAGAGAGATTCAAGAATTTGGTCGATGGCTCAGCCCTGCAATGCCTTATCAGTATACTGGTAACAAAGCGGCTGCAGAGGCTGAGAAGATGGCTTACTTATCGTTTAAACCACTCGAGTGAATCAACGTTTAACGGATTCATAAACGCAACTGGCCAAAAACTCATGGAACTGATGGCCATTGTGCTGCAGCATTTTAGGAAACATTGAAATTGGCGTCATTCCCGGGAATGTATTTACCTCATTCAAGTAGATATCACCGTCTGGGGTTAAAAAGAAATCGATGCGAGATAAATGGCGCAACTTCATATGTGTAAACACTTTTAGCGCACTTTCCCGGATGATACGTTGCTGCTCATCCGTCAGATCTTTCGCTTCAACTTCAGTGACTGAATGGCTGTCTGTACTGTACTTCTCTTCATAGGTGTAAAACACGTCCTCAGGAGCGATGATTTCTCCTGGTTTCGTGACAAAGAGTTCGCCGTCAATTTGATAAGCTGCTACTTCCAGTTCTCTTGGCTTGACTGCTTTTTCAACCAGAACCTGATCGGAGTATCCAAATGCATCATTAATGGCAGTTTGAAGATCCGTTTTATTTGTGACCTTGTAACAACCGACGGATGAACCTTGTCTCGCTGCTTTAACAAACACCTGTCCCCAAGTATCAAACGCTTCTGAGCTTCGAGCATAGGCCTGTTCATTATTGTCGGTCAGGAACAAATACGGCGTGTTGGGAATCCCTAAGGCGTCGTACCAGAGCTTCGAGGTGATTTTGTTGAAGCTGTTGGTGCTGGCTTCCGGGCCACAACCCAAATAAGGAATGCCGGCCAGCTCGAGCATCGACTGGATATCACCGGTTTCCCCCGGAAAACCGTGAATGCAAGGAACAACAAACTCGACCTGCTTGGAGAAGGAATCCGTGTTGATTGTACCTGTATTGGTATCCAGATAAGCCAGCTCGCCATCGGCACAGTACCAACCGTCGAGCTTCATTTCGATTCGAATGACATCAAAGCCAGGAGTCATACTCAACTGAGCTTGTACGAAGTCTGCAGAAACGAGTGACACTTCGTGCTCGGATGAGCCACCGCCACATAATAAAAGAATAGTCGTATTAGCCATTTAAAATCTTTCCGTGATACAACCGATTAAGTGGGAACCATAATAATCAATTCAGTCACAACTTACACCGGTCGTACTGTATTTGGTTTAATGTTTCAGCCTGTTCGCCTAATTGTTAAACATAAAAAAGGGGCTTTCGCCCCTTTCCTGTCAACTTTCAGTTAGTTTAGCTTATTCAACGTTGGAAACTCTGAGTTTTTGATTTTATCGATGCTTTTCACAAATGGCTTCAGGTTCCGGAAGTTGGCTGGCAGGTTGGCAATCGCAGCTTGCGCTTCTGCATGAGTCGCGTAATCACCAAACAAAACGGTATACCACTTTGTTCCGTTTACCACTTTATAGTTTTCCCAGATAGGTTGGCCATTAGCTGGTAGTTGGCGAGCGAACGAATCCACTTTGTTCTGTGAACCGACAGCGGCTACTTGAATGGTGTAACCATAACGAGAACTCATGGCTTTTTGCTTAGCGGATGGCGGTTTCAAAGCGACAGCCGTACTGCTTTTTGCGACTGGTTGTGGCTTCGTCATCGGTTTTTGCGGTGCGGGTTTGGCTTTTACGACGTTGTTTTCAGTGATCCCATTAACCGTACCGTCCTTTGTCACTACTGGCTGCTCAACTTTAGCGGTAGTGTAGTCCTCTCGGTAGCTCTCTGAGGTGACGTCAGTAATGTACGTATCTGAGGCACAAGCGGCCAAACCCAAAGACAAGCTAACAATTGCTAATTTTTTCATGAAATCTCGAACGCCTATAATAGAAACTAATGTAAATCATGCCGTTAGAGCTGCGTAGAATCAACCCGAATCATCAAAATATCTAAGCATACCTGTGACTTTGAACACAAAGTGACACGCAAAAGATGCGCATTCGATCACAGTGATATTAAAAGGCGCAGCTTGCTGCCTTGGCTTTGGTTAATCTATGGTCATAAATGGGCCATTACTGGTGAATTATGAACACACTCGCTGCGTTGCTCAAACCCCGCTCGGTTGCTGTAATAGGCGCGTCCATTAACAGTGAACGGGCAGGAAACATTGTGATGAAAAACTTACTCCAGGGTGGTTTTGAAGGCGCAATCATGCCTGTTACTCCTAAGTACCCTTCTGTGTGTGGTGTGCTTGCCTACAAGAGTGTGAATCAACTTCCTATGGTGCCGGACATTGCCGTTTTATGTACGCATGCATCGCGGAATCTCGACATCTTTCGTGAGTTGGCAGACAAAGGTGTGAAATCGGCTGTGGTATTGTCATCCGACATGCACGTGATTGATGCAAGCGGTCTTTCTATACAAGAGCAGTGTTTACGCGTTGCCAAACAAGCGGGGATAAGGGTTCTTGGCCCCAACAGTCTTGGATTGATTCTCCCCTGGTTGAACTTCAACGCGTCGTTTTCTCCGGTGACAGCCAGTAAAGGCAATATCGCGTTTATCTCTCAATCAGCAGCGGTGTGTACCACCATACTCGATTGGGCGAATGATAAAGATATTGGATTCTCGGCTTTTATTTCCCTTGGCAATGCAGCAGATATCGACTTTTCAGATCTTTTAGATTGCCTCAGCACAGACAGTCACACTGACGCTATCCTTCTGTATGTGGATACCATTCAGGATGCTCGCCGATTTATGTCTGCAGCGCGTGCCGCTTCACGTAACCGTCGTATCCTGGTTTTAAAAGGCGGTCGGACGAAAGCGGGTCGAGAGGCAGCTCAGGCTCATACTGGCGGCGCCGACACCATGGACATCATTTATGATGCAGCAATCCGCCGAACCGGGATGCTGCGGGTAAAGAATACGCACGAATTGTTTGCCGCTGTTGAGACCTTAACTCATGCCGTCCCTCTACGTGGTGAGCGGTTAGCGATTATCACTAACGGTGGCGGTCCGGCGATCATGGCCGTCGACACTTTGCTGGAGCGTGGCGGCAAGCTGGCCGATTTAGATCCTCCTCTTTATGACCAGCTCAGTCATGTACTGCCACAAAGTTGGTCACATCGAAATCCTATCGACATGGTTGGTGATGCAGGCCAACAGCGTTATGTGAAAACCATCAATGCGGTTTTAGACAGCGATTGTGCGGATGCCCTGCTTATTATGCACAGCCCCTCGGCGATTGCTCATTCCGAGCACACCGCACTGGCAGTCGTCGATGCGATCAAATCACACCCACGGCATAAGCGTTTCAATATTCTCACTAACTGGTCAGGAGAGTTGACCGCAAAGCCGGCCAGGCAAATTTTCACTCAAGCCGGGATACCAACCTATCGGACTCCAGAAAGCGCGGTGACCGCTTTCATGCACTTAGTCGAGTATCGGCGTAACCAGAAGCAGCTGATGGAAACGCCAACAACTGCCGAACCTGTTCATGTTGCAGAGTTGAATACCGCCAAAAAGTGGATAGAAGAAAGGTTACTGGATAAAAATACAGTATCCATGGACACTCATCAGATTGGTAAGTTTTTAGCGTGTTTCGATTTTAACGTGCTCCCCACCTGGTTAGCCTCGGATACCAGCGAAGCGGTGCACATCGCCGAACAAATCGGATACCCAGTAGCCGTGAAACTGCGCTCGCCAGATATTGCTCATAAATCTGACGTTCAGGGCGTCATGCTGAACCTTCGTAACAGTCAGGAAGTGGCCAGCGCCGCCCAAGCGATACTCGATAGGACGCAACTTTCCTACCCATCAGCCAATATTCACGGCTTGTTAGTGCAAGGCATGGCAAAACTAGCAGGAGGGGAAGAGATTCGAATCAAAGTGAAAACCGACGAAACATTTGGCCCCGTGATCTTGCTTGGCCAAGGTGGATCCGAGTGGGATGAGGCACTTGATGCAGAGGCGGCACTCCCCCCATTAAATATGACGCTGGCTCGCTATCTTATTGTGCGCGCAATTAAACGTGGCAAAATCCGACTGCAAAAGCTGCCTGAACCAATGAATATCACTGGTCTATCAGAGTTTTTGGTCAGAATTTCGCAAATGGTAGTAGATTGCCCGGAAGTTCATGGGCTGGATATACATCCAGTTCTGGCTAATGGAAATGATTTCATCATTCTGGACGCCGATCTTGTTCTGCAACGCTATCAAGGTGATGCGCAAACAAAACTCGCTATACGCCCCTATCCCGTCGAATTTGAAGAACACGTGACATTGCGAGACGGCGACACAATATTAATTCGTCCGATCCTTCCGGAAGATGAACCGGATCATGCAGCGTTTATTCATCGGGTGTCGAAAGAGGATTTATATAAGCGTTTTTTTTCCGATGTGGGCGAATTTAATCACGAAGCATTAGCGAATTTGACTCAAATCGATTATGACCGGGAAATGGCCTTTGTCGCTGTCGAGCATGATATCGAAGGGCACCCTTCGATTCTCGGCGTCTCCAGAGCACTGATTAATCCTGAGAATACCGATGCTGAATTCGCGATATTGATTCGTTCCGATCTAAAAGGTAAAGGTCTCGGTAAGATACTGATGCGCAAGATCATTGATTACTGTCAGAAAAAAGGTACCAAACAAATGTCGGGGATGACCATGCCATCGAACCGAGGCATGTTGATGTTGGCGCAGAAGATGGGATTTGCGCTGGACGTGCACTTTGAGGATGGTACCGCCGATATGGTCTTGCCGTTAAATGCTGAATAGAAAATTTAGGAAAGTCACCACCCCACTGTCGTTTTGACACTGGGGCGGGTGGTAATGTGTCAGGCAAAGACGCCGCAGAATTCAGGCCAGTTTCCAATTTTTTTTCAGATACTGGATACACCAAGACTTTGCTTCACCAATTTTATTGCGTCGCCATGCCAGAATAATTTCTATACCGGTTTCATCCGTATCCGCGATTTGCTTTAACTTTCCTTGTTCAATCAAGGGCTGAGCCACATGAGACGGCAAGGTTCCGATCCCCAGACCACCGGTCAGGGCTTCTATTTTGGCACTAAAACTGGTAACGGTCAGACGTGGCTGGCGCTGCAAAATGTTCACACTCATGGCGGGTTGCTCTCTGGCGGTATCCGCGATGGCGATCACACGATATTTTTCACGTGCTGTATCGTCAAACGGCCCCGAACGCTTATGCACATAATGATCGCTTGCTGCCACCCAAATCATACTCATTTCACCGATAGTTTCGGCTTTCACATCATGGGGCAAAGAATCGATTCTTGGGCAAACCAGCAGGTCAGCGCGGCCCTCAGCCAGAGATTCCCAGCAGCCCGCCAGGATTTCCTCCTGTAAACGCACTCGTGTTTTGCTCACATTGCCTAACGCATCAACCATAGGGAAAAAGTTGTGAATCGGAATGATGCCATCAAATGCGACGGTGATGTCGAGTTCCCAACCATTTGCCAGCACACTGGCATCATGCACCAGCTTTTCGGTTGCAGTCAGAATAGCCCGGCCCCGCTCAAGGATAAGCTTACCGGCGTCAGTAAAGCTCGCCCGATGTCCCGAACGATCAAAGATCATAATATCCAGATCTTGTTCAAGCTTTTGAATCTGATAGCTCAAAGATGATGGGGCTCGATTAAGCTCTGTTGCTGCCGCAGCAAAACTTCCTCGCCTGTCGATAGCGTCAAGTATATGCAGTGCTTCAAGCGTAATTGGACTTTGCAAGTTCGGCTTCCTTATTGAGTGATCGATTATTTTATGTGACTCTAATCACACATATGACTTGGTTTTATACTTATAACTTATGACATTCATTTTCTAAGTCAATGTAATAAAAGCAGATTACAGAATGTCAGTTCAAACTTAAAGAACAAATTTAGCCTTACGCAAATGCAAACGATAGTAATTATCATTTAGATCTAATAGAATGACGCCCGTTGTTTCTACCTGAATTGGATTTAAGGTAATTATAAATGTATAAAAAATCATTGTTGTCTGCGTCAATTCTGATCGCACTTTCTCCTTCAGCCTTCGCGGAAGACTACTCACTGTTTGATGAAGTTGTGGTTTCGGCAACCCGAACAGAACAAAACAAAAAGGATGTCTCCTCTTCCATTGAAACCGTTTCATCTGCTCAAATCGACGACACCCTAGCCACTGACCTCAAACAGGCGTTGCAATACACGCCTGGTGTCGAAGTGGAAGGTTCGGGCCGATTTGGCATTGCTGGTTTTAATATTCGTGGTGTTGAAGGCAGTCGTGTAAAAACCATGGTTGATGGCGTACAGCAACCTGTACCGTACAACCCTGGTGCCAGTGAACAACGCAAGTATCCCAATGCTATCGAAGTGGACACACTACAGAATATAGAGATCAATAAAGGCCCCTCTTCAACTCTATACGGTTCTGATGCCATGGGAGGTGCGGTTCTGTTGAGAACCAAAAACCCTGATGATGTCTTAATCACCGACGGAAATGAGCATCGATTTGGGATCAAATCCGGTTACATGTCCGCCAATGAAGAATACAAAACCACACTTACCTGGGCGATGCGTCAGGACAAGTTAGAAACGTTGTTGATGGCAACATACGCTCAAGGCCACGAAACTGAAACACACAGCTCTGGAGCAGACATTGAAGGACCAGACAGAGGCGCCGCGAATCCGGCTGACAGTAAGCTTGGTAACCTCCTCGCTAAAGCATTTTACCAAGTGAATGATGACAACCGTGTCGGCCTGACGGTTGAGTATTACAACAAACGCTATGATGAAGATGAACTGAACTATAACGGCTATAGCATCATGCCTGGGTTCACGTATACGGATAACTACAATAAAGATACCAATGAACGACTGCGTGTTAGCTTCGAACATCAGATGATGATGAACACGCTGCTTGCTGACTCGCTAAACTGGTCTGTTAACTATCAGGATTCGAGTTCACTGAATAAAAACTACGACACAACCCCTTTTAACGGTCGCCGTATGCGCGAACGAGAAGCCTTAGACAAAACCGTCCAGTTTGACACTCAGATGTCCAAACTGGTTGATATTCAGGGGAATGCACACGAGTTCACCTACGGCATGAATTACCTTTACAATCAGTTTGAGCTTGATAATACGGATCACAAACTCGATGCCGGTACCGTATCTCCCGGCAGCACAGGCATTCCCGATGCCAATGTCACGCAATGGGGTTTGTTTGTTCAGGATCAGGCGTATTTCCTACAAGACAAGCTTATCCTGACCGCAGGCCTGCGTTATGACAACTTTAAGGCAGATCCTTCAACAGACGATGGTTACACAACCTCGTACAAGGCGAATAAAGACGATGCCTTTACCGGTCGTCTAGGATCGGTCTACCACTTGAATGATCAGCTTTCGGTATTTGGCCAGATCAGTCAGGGCTTTAAAGCACCGACTGTTTACGATCTTTACTACTTTTACAATCAAGGTGCGATCATCGAAGCCAACCCAGACCTGAAAGCAGAAAAAAGCCTGGCCTATGAAATGGGTTTCCGTGGACAAAACCCGTCTGCCAACTTCGAAATTACCGCTTTCTATAATGATTACCGTGATTTCATTACGGAAGAAAAAACCGGTGAAGAAGGCGGAAAAGACGTCATCACGAAGAAGAACCTGGACGAAGTGCGCATTTACGGTGCGGAATTTAGCACCACTGTGCATTTAGACAGTGCATTTAACGCGCCACAAGGAATGTATACACGGCTGTCCATAACCTATGCAGATGGTGAAGACAAAAAAACCGGCAACTCAATCAATAGCGTAGCCCCACTCACTGGTGTTGTAGGGCTTGGATTAGAGCGAGATAATTATGGCGCGATAGCGAACGTAAAAATGGTCGCCAGCAAAGATGACTGGCAATCTGAAGATAACCTGGATGTCGCGGGTTACACCACTGTGGATATGACCGGCTATTACAAACCGATGAAAGATCTGACACTGCGCGCTGGCTTGTTTAATGCTTTAGATAAGAAATACTGGCTGTACAATGATGTATCAGGCACAGATAGCCACTCAACCTTCAGCAAAGACATTAAGTCGCAGCCGGGACGCAATTGGGGTATCTCGGTAGACTATCAATTCTGATAGCAGAAACAAAAAAGCCAGCGCAATGCTGGCTTTTTATTGTTTTCATTCGAAAGGAAAAGATAAAATGATGAATGAAATCAATTATTTTGAGCTCGCCATCTCTTTTTTAACCATCACAGCAGAAGCAATGATGAAAGCGATGATTAGACCTAGCTCCATGAGCAACACCTCAGTATGGACAGTAATATTAAGGGCTTCTAACTAGAAACAAGGTTAGTCTAACACCTTTACAAAAATAAGATACCTGTTAACGAGATTTTTACGATTTTTATCGACGTAGATCAAAAAGCACTATGAGGTTCCTATTTTCAACATTTATCCTCTGGCAGAAGTCGCACAAAACGCTACAAAAATTAACTATTTCATGGTGACTTTCCCGCCCACCATTTTAAAGGCAGGCGTCCCACGGATCAGAGTTTGCCGAGCAAATTCCAGTCCGCATCCCGGGCAGATACAAGGCATTTTTGTATAGTCATAAACAATTCGCTCAATAAAGCACTTTACCAGCGCGCCCTTTCCCCCTTTCCGGTATTTATAAAGTTGGGTTTTGCATTGACTGCAAAAGATATTAACCGTTTTCGTTGGTTGTTTCTTGTTTGGCTTTGCCATCCAACTGCCCTCCCAATAGTTCCGGTTTTACCCATACCTGGCTGAAATCAAACCAACCAAGTGCGTTACATTTTGCATTTTGCAGAGAGCCACACTGATCTTTGCTGACTCCAAGCCAGCAATGAAACATAGGAACAATTTGCATCTGCTCGACCAGTGACTTCGCCAGCGCCTTAGCTGGAAAGAGCGTGTGTGCCTTCGCACGCCATTCATCCACCAGCGTCGACCAATATTCAAAATCCTCCGGTTTACTTAGAGCTTCTATATCACTGTAGTCGAGCAGCCAACCAGCTAACGCGTCGTCTCTGTGATTTGCGATCCCCATCGGTTTAATCCAGATATCTACATCTCGCGTATCTGCAACCGTCAGATCATATTTGATCAACTCCACCTCGAGACGATCTCTTCGCAGAGTGCTCTCGATCAATTTAACCAATGTAGGAAACATCGGGTGTTGTCCGTGATAAGCAATGGTGATTTTCTTCACCCCTGGCGGCAAAACATTGTCGTCAGCCAGTGTTTGGTGATACCAGCCCGGTTTTAACCCGTGAGCAGGAAGTACCCCCAGCTCCACGATCTTATCTTGCGGAAGCTGCCTGAACAGGTTAAGCGTATTGAGTTTATTACATAAGTACGATGCCCAGCTATCGTCCGCGGCGGCACCATTTTTCCGGTTCAACAGCAGATAAGTACAACCAGGATCGAGGTCGACCTCGTCACTGAACGCATTCCCTTCCGGTTTAATCGGGCTGCTTAAACTTGGGAAAATCATGGACGAATGCACTTCATCAATCACCCAAACTTCCACACGGTCGAGCAATGGACGAAAACCGAAGTAGCTATCAAATGCCTGTAAAATCAGACGCTTTTCGTCATTTTGAATAACTTTATACGGCCCTGTGCCAATCGGAAACTGATCAAAGTTTTCTGCTCGCTCAGATTCAGGAAGTAATATTTTAGCGCACGCTTCTGCCAACATAAGTGGTAAAGCATGATCTGGCTTGCTCAGATGGATATCGACAACCCAGTTAGACGGTGAGTCAACGGTATCAATATGATCAAACAAGCGCGTGGTTTTTAATGTTTCGAAATTACTTTTTATGACATCGACAGACAGCAGATGGCCGTTATGGAATCGCACCCCGGGACGGATATAAAAACGCCAGTGAATGGCGCTGATTTGCTCCCAGCTATGCGCTAAGTCGGGTTGTAACTGTTCGTTTTCGTCCAGGCGAGTCAACCCACTGAATATCTGACGGGCAATGTGTTGCTCTGAACGGCGCATTTGTTTGTACGGATTCAGCATCGACAGTGGCCGGTAGTAAGGTAGCCTAACCACTTGTAAGCCTTCCTGATGCTGAACACCAAGATAGCTTTCAACAACCTGGGCCAATTTGGCTGGGTCGTCATCCAACACCCTCAAGGCCTGACCGATTTTTCCTTCTTCCAGGTAACGCCGCGCCAGGTTTTCACTGACATCCGTCCGACTACGCTTAAAAATCAGTTGCGAGAGTTTTCCCCGTCCTGGAGAAGGATGCCACTCAATCCACCCTTCTTCCTCCATTTTGTTCAGTACGATGCGGGCGTTACGACGGGTACAAAACAGAATATCGGTAATTTCTTCCAACTGAACACCACAATCTTTTCCGTCATAGTGCTCAAATAAAGTCTCAAACTGGACTCTTAATCTTGGACTTCCCATAAAGAGGAAAACTCACGTTAGTTATAATTTACTCTAGTTTCCTTATTTTAGTCCGGATATGCAATAAGTGCCGGAAATTACTCGATATCACACCCGATCTCAGTGGCGATATCGCGCAGTTGTTGTTCGTTATCAAGCTTAATCGACCACTTGGTTTCACTCCCGACCGCAGAAATAACGTTCGCACCGCGTCCAATCAATTGAATCGCATCGGTTTGTGCATGCAATGTCGTTCGGTGATCGCCAGCCAGGCGGATAACCACTTCATGGACAGTCACAATAACTTTGCCAGATGAAAACTCAATGACCATAGTTACACCTTAAGTTGCTGTTTCGCGTTGCGAGTCTTTTTGACAGCAATAGTCAGACGACTGGTACACACCAAGCGACTACGCTCATCAGTGATCTCAATTTGCCAAACCTGAGTCGACACACCGATGTGGATAGGTTTCGCAGTTCCAGTGACGTAACCAGATCGCATCGAACGAATGTGGTTAGCATTAATATCCAACCCAACACAGTAATTGTCGTCATCCACACAGAAATTTGCAGCAACAGAGCCCAGCGTTTCAGCCAGTACAACCGATGCGCCGCCATGCAGCATTCCCAGAGGTTGATGAGTGAAATGACACACAGGCATCGTCGCAGAGATGCTTTCTTCACCGATGTCGGTGTAGACGATCTGAAGATGCTCCATCATCGTATTTTTGTTTGTAGCGTTCAGACGTTCCAGACTGATAGGACGTTTCCAGATACTCATTCGTTTTGTCCGTCTTATGGTATTTCTGTCTATTCTAACAAGATGTTATGATTGTCCAAAAGTGAATTGCATATGGAGACTGCCATGAAAACATGGACAAAACTAGCGGTGTTGGCGGGAGCAGTAGGCTTGACTGCGTGCAGTGCCTCTCCAACTGGACGAAACCAAATATTGCTGTTTTCTGATCAAGATATGAGTTCGTTAGGCTCTCAATCATTCGAACAAATGAAACAGGATCAAAAGATCAGTAAAGATGCGAAGACCAATGCGTATGTCCAGTGTGTTGCGAAAGCGGTAACGTCTCAAGTTCCACCACAAGCCGGATTCCAAAACTGGGAAGTGGTCGTGTTTGACAGTGAACAGGTCAATGCATTTGCCCTCCCAGGGGGAAAAATCGGCGTATACACCGGGCTACTGGGCGTGGCTAAAAATGAAGACCAACTCGCCACCGTTATTGGCCATGAAATCGCCCACGTTTTGGCTGAGCATAGCAACGAAAGGTTGTCACAAAGCCAACTCGCTAACACCGGGTTGCAGATCACCAGCGTTGCTCTCGGCGCTTCCAATTACGCTCAGTACAAAGGATTAACGATGGCGGCACTCGGAGTTGGTGTTCAGTACGGTGTGATCCTCCCTTATGGGCGGACTCAAGAGTCAGAAGCCGATGTAATGGGGTTGGATCTCATGGCCAAAGCGGGCTTCAATCCAAACCAAAGTATTGAATTATGGAAGAACATGGATAAAGCCTCGGGTGGTAAGCAGCCTCCGGAGCTGCTTTCAACACACCCTTCCCACAGTACACGAATTAAAGACTTACAGGATACAATCAAAAAGTTACCCGCATATAAGGTGTCGCATCCTAACTGCGGCTAGTCAAAAAAGGGAGCAGTCCGCTCCCTCTTTTTGTTTACGTGCCAAGTATCTGCATTGGCAGAGACAACAAAGCATCGCCCGTCGAAGCGAAATACCAAATAATGCCAACCAATGCGGCAACCAGCCCGATGTACCACACGGTGGAGACTATTTGGCCGTAACGATCCAGAGGTAATAGGTGACTATGGTGTCTCCCCCTCCACTCCAAAAAGATTTCGATGCTGCCCATGATCAGCAAAAAGCCAAATAGCGTCAGCCCCAGCGAATAGCTCAGTATTACACCTCCCACTGCGGCAAGCGCACAGATCACAATCCCGGCCACGCTATTCATTGAAAAACTGATACTTTTTAATACATGACCGCCATCAAGTGGCAAAATCGGCAGTAAATTAAACAGGTTTAAAAAAGCGTTAAACGTGGCAAGCCCAGCGAAAAACAGGTTGCCGGTCACCCAGTAGGCAACCATCAGCAAAAGCGACAATATCAGGCCGAACAAAGGCCCCATAATGGAAATCACCACATCTTGCCAGCGTGTGTTAATTTTCTCATCTGATAACGCCAGCCCGCCCAGAAAAGGGACGAGATAGATGCCTTTGATTTGCATACCAAAGTATTTCATAGCACGAATGTGTCCGTATTCATGGAATACCAGACACGCAATTAACGCTAAAGCAAACTGAAAGGAAAATAACCATGAATATGCCGCTAAGCTCGCGGAAGCCAAAACGACTTTAATCAATTTCGCGCTTTTCAGAGCTTTCATTCCCAGAGAAATCAGACCAATCACACTAAAGCGTTTTTCGCTAGGTGGCGGTGTGTGCGGAGTCTGACGTTCAATGTCTTTTTCGTTTCTCGCGCCCTGGCATACTGTCTCTCCATTAACCGTCGCAGAATACTCAATATTGAAGGGTTGCCAATTCAAACTGACATCGACAGCACACACCAACTCGTGCTCCCCGGCAATCAGGTTAAATTGATGAAAACTCTTGTGTCCGCGCTCAGCATCCGCATCCAATTGAGAAACAAGATTGTTATCCCAAAAAAGTTGCTGCCATCCGGCCATTGAGCCTTCCAGACGCAGAGACTTACCCAAAAATTCTGTTGAAAATAGTTCCAATGTCATCACTCTGGTAATGTTTAACCCACTTATTATGCCTGTCGGTCCCTGTCTGGTAAAGCCAACCACAAAAAGTGACAACGCAACAAAAGGACAAGCATTTCATTATAAAACAGAGGGTTATTAGGCATAAATACTGAACGTATTTGTGTATTTTACGTAACAATCGCGTCGTAATCGTCCCAATACCCCTTTATTTTCTGTGCGTAAAGTGGATAATACCGCCTCACAATTTTTATTAGGTGGGTAACTATGTCTACTGAAACAACTCTATTAGAACGCTGTGGCTCAAAATGCGAACTGTGTGGTGCAGAATCTCCTCTTGCGCCATTTGTTGTCGCTCCACACTCTCAGATTACTGTCGATCATGCAGTGATGCTGTGCGATACCTGTAAAGGTCAAATCGAAAACCCAGAAACGGTAGACGTAAACCACTGGCGCTGTCTGAACGACAGTATGTGGAGCCAGGAAGCTCCGGTACAAGTTATGGCATGGCGTCAGCTTAAGCGTCTGAGCGCTGCTGGTGAAGGCTGGGCGCAAGACTTGGTTGACATGATGTACATGGACGAAGAAGTTGCTAAATGGGCGGAGCAAGGTCTGGATGAAAACCAGGAAAAACCGCTTGATGTCAATGGCGCTGAACTGAAAAAAGGCGACGATGTTACTATCATCAAAGACCTGCCAATCAAAGGCTCAAGCCAGGTGATTAAACAAGGCACGGTTGTTCGCAACATCAACGTTTCTGACACGGATCCAACCCATATTCAGGGCAAGGTGAACGGTCAGGCAATGTATGTCATTGCAGAATACTGCCGTAAGAAATAATGTTTAAAAGGCGCTTCGGCGCCTTTCATTCCAGCACGCTTCGCTTACCCCCCTCCGAACCGGACGAATTTCACCTGGATGAGTCAGTCAGACAACAATCACTGCGCCTTGTTATTCCTTTTTTAACATAAACGGCTACTTCATCCTGCCGTTTTGTTGTTGTCGCCCCAAAGCGACAAAATCATGCTGAAAATGCATCCCTCTATTTTCACCGGCGTAAACCCATTCTGCGGCTCCAAGCGAAAACGTCACCCAAGCCAAAATAAATAGCTTTTTTGCTGTCCGTTCCCTTTCCTGTCGTCTCCAAAACAGATTAAGACCGTCAGGGGTTTTGGCTTCGCTTTCAAATAAAAAAACCAGCTCATTCGTGAGCTGGTTTTCGAGCTATCTATTGAGTCTGTCTGTGATGCTAACGAGACAGGCCGATATCTCTTTGCAGGTGACCAGACAAATCACATGCGTGATAAGTACGTGGTGTATTGTCTACAAACAGAATATCCAGTAGATGTGCAATCAGTCCTTTGAAGTTAACCGCGTAGGTTTTTTTGTCCATAGAGGTGCTTGCAGCGATTGTGCTTATTTGCATTGCTTGAGCCATAATTGCCTCTCGGTTCAAATAGTTAACTTGTTTTGATGGGA
>NZ_WXWO01000102.1:15542-74874 GCF_009904845.1 Vibrio sp. V38_P2S17PM301
TTAGTTTTTCTAATGAAACAATGTATTAACAGAGCATTTTTTTATTATCCTCAAAACATGAATAAGTATGACAAAATAACCGAAATCGCTTAATAAATTCTCACCCTGACAATTTATGCCAATAAGAGTTAACAAAACGGTTACAAGAAAATTTGTTAACTCTTAATAAATTACCATCAATACAGGTAATCTACCTCTGCTGTTTGGCCGTTGCCTCAGCCTGATTCCGTTTGTCTTGGATCACCGATGCGATCACAGCAATCACCATGGTCACTGAGAGTACGGTCAGAGACAGAACGGTTGGAATCTCCCACTGAGTCCCGACCAAAAGCATCTTTACACCAATAAACATCATAATGAACGCCAACGCCGGTTTGAGATAAATAAACTTATCCATCATCCCCTGCAATACAAAATACAGTGAACGCAACCCCAACAATGCAAATACGTTTGCCGCCAAAACCAGGAACGGTTCGCGGGTGACTGCAAAAATCGCCGGAATGGAATCCAGTGCAAACATCACATCCATAAAGGCTATTACAACGACGACGATCATCATCGGTGTTACCATCCACGTCCCCTGCTCTTTAGTCCATAGCGCATTACCACGAAAGTCACTGGATACCTGGGCAAACTTTCGTATCAGTTTTTCTGGCATTGGGCTGAGTTCTTCCTCACCTTTATCTATCGCCAGTTGAATACCTGTCCAAATCAGGAAGGCGGCAAACACATAAAGAAGCCAGTGATAGTCAGCCAGTAACTGAGCACCTACGGCAATCATGAGCGCTCTCAGGCAAAGTGCACCAACTACACCCCATAACAACGCACGCGGACGCAGAGATTCAGGTACAGAGTATTGATGGAAAATAATCGCAAATACAAACAAGTTGTCGACGCTGAGTGACTTCTCTAGCAGATAGCCAGTAATGAAGGATACCGTGGCTTTTTCAGCTGAATAATTGCTGCCCGGCGCATAGAGATCCCAGAACAAATAAATGCTAGCGGCAAACAGGAACGCCAGAAGAAACCAGAACACACTCCAGACAACCGCTCTGCGAATGGTGATTTTTCCACCACGCGTCTGCCAGACGTCAAGCGATACGAGGAAGAGAGTCAATAGGCCGAAGCCCAGATAGGTCATTGGGGTCATGAGTCCTCCTTTGAGCGGAAGGATCCTGTTGGTGTAATCAACCGAGTTCAGAAACCGTCCGCAAACAACAATGGCTGATCAAACACGATCAACCTTGATTGCGTTGGTCTCGTCGAAACCACGTACTCAAAGAGACGAAGTTTATACTTACCGGATAGACAGAGGTCTAACGAGATGACGATAAGTAAACCAGAGGCGACTACTCCCCAAACAGGGCGAATTCTAATCCTCCCATGGCTTTACGTCTATGAAAAAATCAAAAAGGAGCAAGATTTCCTGCTCCTTTTTCATTAGGACAAAGATAAGATGAATTGTTGTTAATCAGATACCACCCATTGGTACCAGATAAACTAAGGCTGACCAGACACCGACCCATGTTACTACCAGAGCTATGTCAATCCAGTCGCGTCTCCACATATTTCCTCCGGTCATTCAGACAGTTCCTGATGAAATGAAACGCCGATCTAACCAGAGCAACAAGCGTGCCAGACTAGGTTATTTAATCACCATCTCAGTTTTGTCCTTTCTGTTTAGCTTGGTTGGCTCTACACTTAACAGCTCAATAAAACAATCCGCCATCGACACGCATGTGACCAGGCCATCGCCCTTCATGTTCAGTAATGCTTCATAGCCTTCCTTGCCCTTCATGGTATAAGCCGATGAAGTGCCGCGATAAAGCTTATCATATTCAATAGCTTGCCAACCTACGTTCGGCGAGTATAGCTTTAGATTGCAAATACGTTTTCCGGCTTCAGCGTTGGCATCATACTCGTAACTCAGATTAAACGTATAAGGGTACGAACCCGAACCAGTTCCTTCCACACCATTGTTAGTCGCATTATTGATGGCTCCTTCCAGCGCAGCGGCAACATCACGTCCTAGAACTTCGTATACACCGATCGGAACGGCAAACGGCAGTAACTTTCCGGCAATATCGGCAACCGAGACGTCACCGGCATTCAGCGAGTTACGCACCCCTCCAGCATTATGAATCGCGAACTGTACGTTCATTCCCCGCTGGTTCATGGCGAAGTGGAACGATTCTGCCACCAGAGGTGCCAACTGGCTCGGACCTTTATCATCTGGAATCCGCACATGCCGGAGCATGTCATCCGCGGTAGCAATGATTTGTTGCTGCAGTTTGCGTACGCGTGGAATGTATTTGTCCAGCAGGATCCCCTGAACGGTTTTATCTTTCTTGCACACGACGACGTTAGGATGGTTATTAAGATAATCACACGCCGCATGATGCGTTTCATCATCGCCGGTTTCACTCATGCTGGCGTCCAAAAATAATCGACGTCCCAGCAACAATTCGTTCTGACCGTGAAATGCAGCAACTCGCCCGCTTGCATCAAAATCAATCATGCAATGACCGATGCTTAATGCATGATATCCGGCCTGTACAACATACGTATCGTTGATGCGAACACCGTATTCATCGTCTTTTTCAAGGCCAATGTCACTGAAATCGCCTTGAAGGCGGTGACTGTGGCCACCGACGATCAAGGATATCCCGTTCACTACCTCAGCCAGAGCCAAATCGGCGTCGTAGCCAAGATGGCTTAAAAGGATAATTTTATTGATGCCTTGTGCGTTGATCGCAGCAACCGTTCTTTTGGCCGTTTCGGTTGCATCAACAAAAGGTGTATCTGAATCCGGGTTAGAAATGTCCACCATTTTGTCGAGGGACAAACCAAAAATAGCGACCTTTTCGCCGTCAATATCTTTCGTTATCCAATCGGCCGTTGCTGTGTGTGGTTGATAACTGTGAACGCGCGGATGAGAACCTATTGTGGCAGCCTTACTCGGGCTTTCGTTGCTCAGATCCCAGTTGCCCGCTAGAAAAGGAAAACGGATACGTTCAACAAAATGCGCGACTGGTTCATTTCCCATATCCAGCTCATGATTTCCCAGTGTCATCGCGTCAATATTTAACGCATTGAGCATGTCGGCATTCGCCTTACCTTTAAACAGCGAAAAATACAGTGTCCCCTGGAAACAGTCCCCAGCATGCAGGAAAAGGAAACCGCGTTTCATCCGCGCAGCATCATCACGAAGCTGACCCACGCGTGTGGCGATACGGGCAAAACCACCTGCACTGACATATGGATGAATGCGTTGACCGTGGATGGTCAGGTCTAACTGCAGTGACGTTGGTTCAAAATAGGAATGGGTGTCATTAATGTGTGCCAGTGTCAATCTCACCGGTTTATTGCTTTTTTGTGTCATATTCTTTCTCTTTTATTCCATTCCATCCTAGCGCACCGATCATGACAGAATCGTGACTTTTATGAAACGAGGATGCAAAGAAATTTATTTAAGCAGACGACTGACTGTATAACACCGACGTGCATCACAAGGTTCTGTGAGCTAAATATCTGCTTATATTGATTTTTTCAATTATGCTTAATAGTAAGCAACTAACTTGCTGTAAATGAACGTTGACATCGAGCGTGCCTTCTTTTTTTGCATCTCACCCGTCTCAGCGCCTTCGTTCGCAGCTCCCCGGAACAGCAAGGAATGTCAGTATGCAGTTAGATAGAGTAGAAATTTCAGGATTCCGTGGCATTCGTCGCCTGTCATTGTCGTTTGATGAGTTGACGACATTGATTGGCGAAAACACCTGGGGCAAGTCATCCTTGCTCGACGCCCTGTCCGTCGCACTGCCAGCGGATGGCGAACTTTATCAATTTGAGATGATGGATTTTCATGTCGATTACTCGATTTCACATCCTCAAACCCAGCATCTGCAAATTGTACTCAGCCTGATCGCCAGCGACAGGCATGAGTTGAAAGCCGGTCGATATCGAAGAATCAAACCATTGTGGGTCGAAGATCAAGATGGAAATCACCGGATTTACTACCGGATCAGTGCATCAAGAAACTTGTATGACATTACCACCACCTACGCGTTCCTAGATGCCAAAGGCAATCCCAAGTCGTTACACCATGCTGACAAACTGGCAAAAGAGTTGATGAGCTTACATCCGGTGATTCGCTTGCGCGACTCACGCCGCTTTGATCGCCCAATCAGCTCCACTGACCCGGTTAACGCGCGTGTTGAAAAACGCATCAATAACACGTGTCGACGACTAATGGCGATTCCCGGACACGTGAACAAAGGCGAAATGAAAAGCAGTCTCGCATCGATGAACTCATTGATTGAACACTACTTCTCTTTCAAAAGTCAAAGTCGTAAAAACCCGAGAAAACAACGGGACGGTGTGTTCTTCACTTCTTCGCCCAGCGACAGCAATCTAAGTAAAATTGTTGAAGAAACTCGCAACAAGCAGACCCGGCTGCTGTTAATGGGGCTGCTGAATGCTTATCTGCAAGCCAAAGGGCCCAATGATTTGCGTCGCTGCGCGCGGCCGCTATTGATTATTGAAGACCCAGAAGGCCGGCTTCACCCGACTCACCTGGCACGCGCCTGGAGTTTGCTGCAACTTCTGCCCATGCAAAAAATTCTGACCACCAACAGTGCCGATTTACTGCGTCAGTTGCCTTTGAATTCGATCCGGCGCCTGGTTCGTCAGTCAGACAAGACCGTCGCGACTTATTTGCCCACTCAACGGTTAGGCAAAGACGAATTGCGCCGCATCGGATTCCACATCCGCTTTCATCGCTCGGGTGCTCTGTTCGCCCGATGCTGGTTATTGGTTGAAGGTGAAACCGAAGTCTGGCTTTTTAACGAACTGGCGAATCAGTGTGGTTACAACCTGGCAGCAGAAGGCGTACAAATCATTGAATTTGCCCAATCCGGGTTAAAATCTCTTATCAAGGTCGCAAAAGCCTTTGGCATTGACTGGCACGTGGTGACCGACGGTGACCCGGCAGGTAAAAAATACGCGCATACGGTCAGAAACATGCTGGGGCATGATCAGGAACGTCATCGGTTGACTGAGCTGCCGGACAAAGACATCGAACATTATTTATACGCCCACGGATTTGAAAATTTCTTCAAAGACATGGTGAAGATCCCGCACGACCATCCGATCCCAGCCAAAAAAGTGGTCACTCGGGTGCTCAAGAAGCACGCCAAACCGGATCTGGCTCTGGCCATCGTGTCGCATTGTGAAGAACGTGGCATGGAATGCATCCCACTTTTACTGCGCTGGACGCTTAAACGAGTCATTACCATGGCAAACGGCAACACTTAAAGTTGGCAAGCACCGAGCAAAAAAAGGCACTCCATCATGGAGTGCCTGTATCTAATATAATTGCAATGTGCTGATACAAATCAATCGGGGGTTAACCTCAAGCTGCCCTCACTGAGATTGCGTCTCAGCGACTACCTTTGAGCTCACTTTAGGTTGGGTTGATTTCTGGTGTAACCACAATCCTGAGGCTTTCATTAGATAACCAAACAGGCCACCTAGCAGCAGGGACGGCACCACAAGTTGCCAATCACCGCCAGCTGCGAATGTGGCACACGAACCAATAAACGTGCCCGGGATATACCCAAGCCAGGCTTGCTTAGCCTGAATACACATAAAGAAAGCCACAATCGCGGTAATCACATAACCCAGAATTTCCAGGCTGATATACTGCGACGATTTGATGATCACGATTGCCCAAAACACCCCCGTCATGTTGGTGAGCAGGCTTTCGCCCAAACCTTTCAGTCCACTATTTGGTGTAGCAAAGTAACTGGTGCAGCCCAGAAACCCAGCCCAGGAAAGTAAGCCCAATGACACAGCTATCCATCCCCAAACACCAGATAAAATTCCGGTAGTTAACGAAATAGCAACCAGTGTATTCATATATTCCTCGCGTGTGCCAACGACCCCATCAGGCCTGTGCAACATCAGTGAATCAAGCGAGAATATTAAAACCAAATCGAACAACTTTCCTGACAAAGATCACAATTAGCATTCAATTCGGACATAGGTTTTCATCATTATGTCTACGCAAACGTTTATTCAACATTTATCGTTATAAATATCGTATTCGAATCCATGACATGAATTGCAAATGGCTTCCATCAATTTTGTTGATGAATGGATACGCGGTGGTTATTACCCCCAACTTACAACACTGTAGGCTGCCCTTTCATCATTCTTAAACCTTCCCGTTTGATGCATTCAGCTAACGGGTTTTCAGCCATGTCCGAGCGCCAAATGAACGACAGGGTTCGTTCCATATCCAGCTCAGGAACGTTAAGCGCGACCAGTTGGCCACTGTGAATAAATTTGGCTACATCCAGATAAGGCAAACAGGTCAGATAGGGGCCGTTGGCAACCAGAGAGCGCAGCACCGGTACGTGCTCGTATTCACGCCAGACATCCAAATCTTCAATCAAATGATGGATTGAGCTGTCAAAGACTTTGCGCGTACCAGAACCATGCTCACGCAACACCCATTTGGCTTGCTCGAGCTGTGCCAGACTGACCGTTTCTCGTTTGGCAAACGGGTGATGCGCAGATGCGACAACCGTAAGATGGTCGCGACACCACACCATTTGATGGAGGCGATTATCATCGCATCGCCCTTCTATCACGCCGAGAGCGTATTTGTAGTCCAATACCCCCTGAATCACACCATTGGTGCTTTTCACTTCGAGAGAAATGCGCATTTCAGGAAAATCATTATCAATAATACTGATGAGGTCAGGCACCAGATGTTCCGCTGGTGTCTGGCTGGCGCCCAGACGAATTTCACCACTGAGTAAGTGCTGCTCGTAGAACCCCATTTCGATCTGCTGGGCGTCTTGTAATAATCGTTTAGCTTTAGGCCGTAGCCACATCCCCCAATGCGTCAGCGCCATTTGTTTGCCCTGACGTTCGAACAGGGGCCGTCCGAGCATTTTTTCCAGTTGGGCAAGCGACATACTGGTCGCCGATTGTGTCAGTGCAAGCTTGTCTGCGGCTTGGCTGACGCTGCCTGTATCTGCGACGGCATCAAATACTGCAAGTTGTTTTAATGAGTACCGCACTGTCCATCCTTTTCCGTTGGTGATTTGACCTTGTTATCATGCCTGATCATGAGCAAGCGGTTTCATTGTAAAGTGAAAACCACCTATATCAATAATTTTGATAAGGTTTTTAAACATTATCAATTTTACCTCTATCGCTTCCCATCCTAATCTGCTCTGGCAAGCGGACATAATGTCTTGTTTGAAAAGGAGGTAATAATGAAAAATAGATTAGGGAGTGCGTATGTCGACCACCCAATCCAATAACATCCAGTTGTTTTCTCCATCAGAGATGATGGCTGAAGCAGAAAAATTCGCGATCAGCAAGGCAAAAAAAACCAGTGGTATGACGCTGAGTTTAGCGGTGATGGCCGGTGCTTTTATCGGCCTGGCGTTTCTTTTCTATATCACGGTGACGACAGGCAGTGGGAACGCTGGCTGGGGGCTGACTCGTCTGGTTGGCGGGCTGGCATTCAGCATGGGCTTGATACTGATTGTCATTTGTGGCGGTGAATTGTTTACCAGTTCCGTCCTCTCCTCGATTTCCTGGGCCAACAAGCAGATTAGCCTGCGCAAAATGCTGTCTATCTGGGGTAAGGTCTATCTGGGAAACTTCATCGGTGCAATGGCGCTGCTGTTTATCGTCTCAGGTGCCGGGTTGTATCAGATGGATCATGGTCAATGGGGTCTGAATGCGCTCAATATTGCCCAGCACAAATTGCACCACACCACTCTGGAAGCCTTTTTTCTTGGCGTCTTATGTAACCTGTTGGTGTGTCTGGCAATATGGCTGACCTTCAGCTCGGCTAACGCAATGACAAAAGCGGCGATGACCATTATGCCAGTGGCAATGTTTGTCTCCAGTGGTTTTGAACACTGTGTCGCCAATATGTTCATGATCCCACTTGGCATTACCATTCATGCCTTTGCACCTGAAAGTTTCTGGGCGCAACTGGGCCTTGAAGCAATGCAGTTTCAGGATTTAACCGTAGCGAACTTTATTACCGCCAATCTTATCCCGGTGACGTTTGGAAACATCGTAGGGGGCGCGGTTTTAGTCGGCTTAGCCAACTGGAGTATTTATCGACGACCGCAATTAAAGTCCGCGACCATCACACCTATCAGCACGACCACGACTATCACATCAGAAAAGGAAACCATTATGAGCTCAGAAGTTTCAGTCCGTGACATCATGAACATCCACCCTATCACGCTGAGCGCAGACATGCCGGTACCAGAAGCGATTGATAGCCTGCTCGATACGCATTTAACCAGCGCGCCAGTATGTGACGTGCAAGGACGATTAGTCGGCTTCTTTTCAGCACACGATGTCATGGTTGATCTGTGGTGCCAGGATTACATCCCACAAAAAGACCAGAAAGTTGTCGACCTGATGTCGCGAGATGTGATTGCAGTCAGTGCAAATGACCGCCTGGTCGATGTTGTGGAATTCATGTGCATCGACAAAGAGCAGTTATACCCGACAAGCAGTATGGGCATCGCCACTCGCTTGACATCATTATCGTTGGAAGAGCGAGCTAAAGCGATGAAAGTCAGTAAACCGCAGTTGCTGCCTGTGCTGGACGATGGTGAGTTTGTTGGCGTGGTGACCCGTGAGCATGTATTGGCCGCACTACGACCCGTTTATGGCGAACGAATTCAGCACCAAAGTGAAACCAAACTCGAACTGGCTTAACCGATTTTTGGTTGGGAAATAAGTCGCTTAACCAAAAAAGCCCCCGCAATGCGGGGGCTACTTGACAAAGCAAAATGCGTTATTGTTTCACGCCTTCCACATGCAGTTCCATGTCTACGTAGCTCGAATCACCCATTACTGCAATATTGAAATCTGCCAGTTCAAGACGGGTGGTGCCGTAAAAGCCTGCACGCTCACCGCCCCATGGATCTTTACCTGCCCCCACAAAGTGTGCATTGATTGTGATTGGTTTTGTTTGACCATGCAGAGTCAGATCACCCATAACATCTAAGTTGCCATCACCTTTATCAACCACTTTCGTGCTGGTGAATGTTGCTGATGGGAATTTACCTGCATCAATAAAGTCTGAGCTACGGATGTGTTTATCACGCTCAGCATGATTAGAATCCAGGCTGCTGGTGTCGACCGTTACATTGACTTTAGAGGCTGCAATATTCGCTGGATCGTAAGAAAAATCGCCTTCAAACTTGTTAAAACGACCTTTGATAAAGCTGTAGCCAAGATGGCTGACTTTAAAGTTAACCGACGCGTGAGCGCCCTTTGAATCAATTACATAATCCGCTGCGCTTGCACCAAAAGGCAGTGCAACAGCCATAGCCAATCCGGTAGCAATTAACGTTTTTTTCATTTCGAAGCTCCTATCATTTTGCGTAGCGTGTTGTCTTTATCAATAAAGTGATGTTTGAGTGCCGCGACAGCATGCAGCGCGGCCAGTAAAATCAGAGCCCAGGCAGCGTAATAATGAATGGTACCGGCAGTATCTGCCTGACCTTCAAAAAACGCCCCCGCTCCTGGGACGGTAAACCAGTTAAATACATCGATTCCGCGACCATCTTCTGTCGAGATCAGATAGCCAGAAATAAAGATAACCAGCAGCAATAAATAAATCGCACTGTGGGCCAGCTTAGCCAGGATAACCTCGTAAGCTTTGCCCTCCACCTTTGGAGACAAAGTTACATGCTTCCAGACGATCCGGAAAATTGTGACCGCCGCTAATATGATACCAACCGACTTATGCCAGTGAGGTGCAGTTTTGTACCATTGACTGTAGTAAGTCAGATCAACCATCCACAAACCAACAGCAAACATACCAATGATGACGGCCGCTGATATCCAGTGGATTGCCCGTACCATCGCGTTATAGTTTTTAACTTCTGTACTCATTTTTAGTTTCCAAAATGTGCCCAGCGCCGAATGAGAATGTCTATCATAGCGATTTATCTCATTGGCGTAACACAGTATTTACCAATATTTACAATGTGGGAATATTAGTAACCTGAATAAGTTATTCAAATATTTCGAACAACTTTTCGCTCACTTGTGACAAGCCTAGATAAATCAACGAAAGGCCAATAATATTAACAAGTTAATCACTATTGTTTTTGTCTCTCATCTAAGAAAAAACCGCAGTCAAACATGTAACAAAGCGTTACATCATGGTTAATACTTCGAATCTTTCTCGATCGAATAAAAGTCATCGCTGATGTCCAACATTCTACGTTCCAGAGCACTCTTCGCATCCGAAACGCCCTTGTTATAAAACGCTGGCGCCAGTTCTTTGTTGATAAAGTCCACCAGAAAAAGCGCATCGAACTGTCCCAGTTCAGTGTCGCACTCGGATTCAAGGAAGCGTTGCAGTGCTTCTGCCATGGCTTGTTTTTGTTCGTGGGTAAATTCAATCTCAGACATGCTCATTCTCTCTTAATGTGTAACGCAGGCTCTCTATTTTTCGCCTATCGGCTAAGTGATCAACTGACTCAATCCTAACAGTTTTCAGTCAGCAACTTGGACATAAGCGGGTTTGAATAACAAAAATTCGTGATGTAAATAACGGGAAAGATCATGAAGTTGCGAAATTTAGACGAGTGGTTTGAAATTTTTATGGTACGCTTTGCTGATATTGAGCATTGTGCTCATTTCGAGGAGATATGCGTTGCTACTGGATGTGCTGATTCAAAGTGTGAACGAGTTTCAGGCTGACTGTATGGCGTTGTGCGAAAAACATTACCCAACCATACATAACGGTGGAATGAGTGAACATCACTTGGGGCTTGCCTTTGCCAGACGCCTTTCTCGTACGCTCCATGAGTTTGGTCACGGTTGCGAATACGCACCAATGGACATTCATCAGAACAACGATCTTCCCCACCATTACCGCGTCAGCTCAGATGCCGGCACCGTCTGGGTCCTGACCTCTCATCTGGTCAGTGCTGGAAACGGCTGTCGACACAAATTAATGAAGCAAATTGGTTTATGGCAGCAGGAATACGGTTACGCCATTCAACCCAACGATTTATTGCTGCTGCTTTCCGATCATTGGATCAGCCGCAGTAAACAGAGCCGAGAACTTCTGCATTGGTGGACAGGACAACTGCCGGATGAACTGGACGACTACAACGCACAAGGAATCAGCCTGTACGAGAGTGACTCACTGCTGTCACAGATGCTTGAAGCGCAATACGCGCTTAGCCCCTACTACATTAAATTTTCTCATCCTTTGAAACGTTCCAACAATCAACAACTCGTGCGTAAATACATCCAACTTTACGCCGTGATTCAATGGAACTGATTTGTCATCAATCTTTCATGTGACGGTGTGACACTTAAGCCTAAGTCGATAAATTCAGGTAGGTTAAGTGAAAAAGCTCAAACGCTACCAATATGAGCGCTACGCCGTCCTATGCAATCTTGCTTACCAACGAGTCTTCAAACAAACCCGCTATGGCTTTTCTCCCACCGGACAGCGGATCATCAATAATCGATTCGGCAAAACCTACATTCGCGTTCTCTGGAGCAAAGAATCCGACGAAGTCATTATTGTCATTAAAGGTTCGCATAATATTTGGGACTGGCTACTCAATCTGGTGATGTGGAAGAAGCACTGTCGAAACTTTGGCTTGAGTTACCCCATTCACGCTGGTTTCCACTATTTGCTGACCCAAGAAAGTTTGCCAGCGCACAAAAACGACACCTTGGGTTTATCAGTTTTCGAGCGAGTGATGAATATTGTCACTCCGTTGATTGAGCAAGGAAAGCGAGTCTCTGTTACTGGGCACTCGTCCGGTGGCGCAATAGGTTGTGTGATAGCCGACTACATTGAGCATCACTACCCGAAAGTAATTAAACGGGTTGTTACTTTTGGACAACCGGCTATTGGCGGTCTGCGCTTTAAACGACGTTATCTGTTAAGTCACAAAACTTATCGGGTATGCTGCGATCTCGATATCGTTACCTTTCTCCCTCCACTTCCTTTTTACTACTGGCACGTCGGTAAAATTCTCTGGCTATACAACGGGCGGATTTACGAAAATACCCCAACACTGATACGACTAGGGCGCTCTCTCGGCTCCTGGCTGATTCGTCCGTTTTCATATCACTTAATGTCAAAATACATCCGGAATAAAGATTTCTTTGATGAAAGGTAACGTGTTGCCTCATTCCACTATGATCTAAATCTCGTTTTTGAGACTTAATTACAAACACATCAAAACCTCTGCAGCACGATGAAGGCATTCGCTGTATGATTAAGTTATTCATATATCAATGCAATCACCTGATAAAAATTCATCACTCTTGCTTATAATCTCAAACATAAGACAAAAAGAGTGAACGTTAAGAAAATGTTTTGCGTAAGATGAACGTAACCATAAATGGAATTGCTGGGTTACCGAACGTCAGACTTTATATGAATAAACTTTAACTCATTAGTGATTTGGTCAAATGCTACTTGCCACTCGAAAACAGATTTTGCAGTACTTGTTTGTTGATGCTCAGGGACAGTTTTACGCGATATACAATGGACTGCGTGTGTCTAGCGTGTTTCAACCGATCTTCGATAAACATTTAAATGTTGTCGGCGTCGAAGCGCTGGCAAGAATCCACACGCTGACTGGCGAGTGCATGATGCCAGACACGATTTTTCTTGGCGAAGAAACCAACACGGAAGACAAAATCAATCTGGAATGCCTTTCTCGTGTCGTGCACATTCGCAACTATAGCCTCTCGACGTATAGAAATGTCGCCCTGTTTATTAATATGCTTCCCGCAGCCAGCGAGCGATATGCGTATACCGACATTGAGTGCACTCTTCTGGCTAAGCGGCTAAAAGAACTCCAAATCGATGCCAGCAACATTGTGATGGAAATCATCGAAGCAAAATCTGAATCGGACGATCTGCTACAAAACGCCCTTCAGCGTATGCATGAGTATGGATTTAATATTGCAATCGACGATTACGGCGTCGAAGAGTCCAACGAGTATCGACTCAATCTGTTAAACCCACAGATCGTTAAGCTAGATCGCAGCCTGATGCAAGATTACGTGAACGGAACACAATCTCCATTGTTAAACGCGTTGACCACCATCCGCAATAAAGGCGCGAAGATCGTGGTAGAGGGCATTGAAACAGAAGCGCAGTTCAACGCCATGCGAGGCCTGAATATCGACATGTTGCAAGGCTACTACCTGGCTGAACCACAAGCCATCGTTCAAGGGCTCCAGCACGTCGGTTAATAATATCTAAATAGTAAAAACGCCTGTTTTACTCTGCCTCTTCGTTCAGTCTGGGCGTTGTGTCATTTTGATCAACTTAGCACTTTTTTATTGACACTTAAATCATCATTAACATTTCCCCTACCTCATTGAATCATCTTCACTTCTGAGTGTTAACACATTGGTTAATTTCTTGTTTTAGATCATGACAAGTTTAAGTAGCTCTCGTGCTACAAAACGCTTTTCTGTACATTTCGAGTCACAGTTTGAAACATTTTATTTATCATTTTCAGAATCTAACGGAGATATCTATGCTGGAGCTCTTGATTGGATTAGTAGTGACTGTGGCTGTCGGCTACTTCATCGTGAAAGGCTATAAGCCTGCCGGTGTCCTGCTAACCGCTGGTGTATTACTGCTTATTCTTACCGGAATTATCGGCCATACCGTTTTACCTGACTCCATTCAGTCTACGGGCAACATGCTGACCGATTCACTGGAGTACGTGAAATATATGCTCCAATACCGTGGTGGCGGTTTAGGCATGCAGATCATGTTACTGTGCGGTTTCGCGTCTTACATGACCCATATCGGCGCCAACAACGTGGTGGTGAAGCAGTTTTCGAAACCATTGTCGGTCATCAAATCTCCATATATCCTGCTTGTTGCTGCCTATATCGTGGCTTGTTTAATGTCCCTGGCCGTCAGCTCTGCGACGGGTCTCGGTGTGCTTTTGATGGCGACTCTGTTCCCAATGATGACTGCAATGGGCATTTCCCGTCCTGCGGCTGTGGCCGTGTGCGCCTCACCGGCGGCAATCATCTTATCGCCGACATCAGGTGATGTAGTTATCGCAGCGGAGAAATCCGGTCTGGCTCTGCATGTTTTTGCCGTGGAAACCGTATTGCCTGTCTCCATTTGCGCCATCATCGTGATGGCTATTGCGGCGTTCTTTTGGAACCAGTATCTGGACAAAAAAGACAATTCACTAATGGAGCGCATTGATGTCTCTGAAATTGAAGTCAATGCACCAGCCTACTATGCGGCTCTGCCTTTTCTTCCTATTATTGGCGTGTTCGTCTTTAATGGGGAGACTATCAAAGGCCTCTATCTTGACATCTATACCATCGTCGTTTTGTCGATTTTCATTGGTGCGCTAGTCGACTTTGTCACCAAACGTTTTGATGGACAAAAAACCCTCGACGACCTGGAATCTTGCTATCAGGGTATGGCGGATGCCTTCAAAGGTGTGGTCATGCTGTTAGTAGCCGCCGGGGTGTTTGCACAAGGCCTGATGTCTATCGGAGCTATTGACAACTTGCTTCATCTGGCCGAAACCGCCGGCGCTGGTGGAGTGGCTCTGATGCTGATCCTCACAGCCCTGACGGTGGCCGCAGCCATCGCCACTGGATCGGGTAATGCTCCTTTTTACGCATTTGTCGAACTGGCACCATCGCTGGCGGCCAAAATGGGCCTGAACCCTGCTTTTTTGATTATTCCAATGCTGCAAGCTTCGAATCTGGGCCGAACCATTTCCCCCGTGTCCGGTGTTGTGGTTGCCACGTCCGGTATGGGTCAGGTCAGCCCGTTTGAGGTCGTGAAACGTACTTCTGTACCAGTATTGTGCGGACTGGCCACTGTGATTATCGGTACTATGGTTCTCGTACCGATGTACGTCTAAATCACGTAACAACAAACAAAAAAACAAAGGCGCTCATTGAGCGCCTTTTCTGTTTCTATCCGATGTTTACTTCACGTCACCATAACGTTCCAGATACAGCACCGTCGCCGCAGTACGAGAAGGAACCCGTAGCTTTTTGAGCAAACTCTTCATGTGTACTTTCACGGTCGATTCCGATATGAAAAGGCGATCTGCAATTTGTTTATTTCGGTATCCACGTGCGACTTCTTGCAGGATCTGAGTCTCACGCTCGGTCAACGAGTCAAAAATATCTTCGCGGCCTTCGCTGTCACTCAGGTATCTGGCAACTTCCTGACTGTAGGCTTTATCGCCCCCAACCGCCTGTATAAGCAGTTCAATCAGTTCATCGGGCTCGGTGTCTTTGAGTAAATAGCCATCTGCTCCGGCTTTAACCAGAGCTTCAATATCCGCGGGACTGTCAGAGACCGTCAGGATCACGATACTCGCATCAGAGCCATCCGCTCTGAGCGCTTTAAGCGTATCCAGGCCAGACATCCCTTTCATATTAAGGTCAAGCAATATCAACTCAGGTTCAACCTCATGAGCCAGTGCAATTGCATCCGCCCCGTTACTGGCTTCAGCCACGACACTGAAGTCGTCTTCAAATTCGAGTAATTGTTTGATCCCACGACGCATCAGCGGGTGATCATCAACCAACATTACGTTACACACTGTCAAACTTTGCTTCCTTTGAACGTTGATAAGTTAATACGACTTCACAACCCTGATCTGGCGAAGAGTGGACTTTCAGCTCACCATTAAGCCGGTTCGCACGCTCTTGCATGATGCTCATGCCGTAGTGGTTAATTTTTTCATTGTGCTCGCTCATGCCAACACCGTCATCTTTCACTGATACCGTGACAACGTCACCCAACGCTGAACACCTCACTTGAATGCAGGAGGCATTCGCATGTTTAATGGCATTGATTGTGGCTTCACGAATCAGTTGTAGAAGGTGCACCTGATGGTGTACATCCAAATCGACCGAAGACAGTTCATTCGTCAGTTGGATCTGAGCGCTGGTCTGTTCGTTTAACTGCTCAAGCATCTCTTGCAATGCCTGGCCGAATGTACCTTCTTTTATAGTCAGGCGAAACGTCGTTAAGAGCTCGCGGAGCTGGGTATACGCAGAAGACAAACCGGTATCTAACTCGCCGATAACCAGCGTTGTTTTCGGCGTAAATTCGCTGTGCGGCAGTTTGTTGATCACTTTTTTCAGTAGAGCAACCTGGATTTTGAGATACGACAATGATTGCGCCAGAGAGTCGTGTAACTCCCTTGCAATCGTCGCCCGCTCTTCCATTAGCAACAGCTGTTCGGCCTGACGCTGTGCGTGATTGTAATACACCGCGCGGGATAAGATCTGGACGAAGTTATCAATCAACGCTTTGTCCGGACAGGGCAGCCCGTATTCCCATTGCAAGGTTCCTAAATGATGTTCGTCTAAAGACAACGCCTTCTGCTCGACGTTCTCACCATAAAAAGCGCCTTCTTCCAGGATCAGATTTTTCTCTCCGGGTTCTTCAATTTCAATTCTGACCCCGGTGATACCTTCAATGCTGACAATATGACGCAATATTGCCTGAAAGTTGTCGACGCTGATGCGTGCCGCCGTCAATTCTTGTGATGAGTTGTACAATACTTTCAGAGACTGGTTGGCGTGTTGTAACTTGTGCGTTTTCTCATTCACCGCTTGCTCGAGGCCACGGTATAACTTACCCAGCTCTGCGGCCATTCGGTTAAACGTTCGAGCCAGAATGCCCATTTCATTACTGCTCGATTCATCCAGCGAAACATCAAACGAGCGTGATTGGATCTGTTCACTGGCCGCGACCAATGATTTCAACGGGCTCACTATTTCACTGCGGATGAAATCAACAACAAAAATGCTGACCAACAACACTGCCCCTAATCCAAGGCCACCCACCCACGCCAGATTGATCAGCTTTTGCTCTGAATATTCTTGAAGTTTGAAGACAAAAGCATCGATCTGAGTGACAAAACCCGCAACCAGAACAAGATACTGATCCCGGCCATCGCCATCCAGCACAGCTTTCAATTCGTGCCAACGAACGATCAGTCGATAATAATCCTGAGTGATGTCGTCGGGAACATACCACTTCTGTAAGGCTTTCATCGAACTGGAATAGATCGAACGCTCGAACTGGAAAATATGGTACTGATAGTTATCAGATTGACTCTGTATATCATGAGCCAGACGATAGCTTTGCATCCGCATAGAGCCGGCCACGTTCACCGCTTCGGCATCATTCAGGCTCGAAGCCAAGGTAATAATTGCAAAGCTGGTTGTCGCAACGGACAGCAGCAGAATCAACAGCATGGCCTTTGCTATAGTACTGGTTACCGACTTTTGTACTTGACCTCTCAAGCCACACCTCTACTCCACGAACACTTCGACTTATTATTTACCATATTCCTAAGTAAATATGGGCACAATATGTGATCACTCTCTCCGGAATTTATTGATCCAAAACAACATTGCATCCTAATTACCTCTTAGGGGGTATTTATACGAATATGGCAAAAACTACAATTTGTGTATGGATAAATGACAATTTGTTAATGAGAAATGTGAACTAGACTTTAGTTAAGTTTCTCTATCGCAGGTGGATTAGTGGTCGATCTTTCAAAAAGACGCTTTTTTTCACGCAGAGACATCAACGAGCAGACGCTTCGCCTCCCTTGGTTAATTGATAATCAGGTGTTTGTAGACGGCTGTACACGCTGCGGAAAATGCGTAAGTGCTTGTGAAACTCAAATCATCAAGATTGGCGATGGTGGTTACCCCAGCGTGGATTTCACCTTCGGCGAATGCACATTTTGTTATCAGTGTGCCGAAGCATGTCCTGACCCCCTGTTTAATGCCAAAGATGTACAGCCTTGGAATGCAAAAGCCACCATCACAGAGCAGTGTCTGGCAAAACAAAATGTCGATTGTCGGAGCTGTGGCGATCTCTGCGATCCCATGGCTATCAAGTTTAAACCTGAAATCGGCCGGGTGTCACAGCCGATATTGGATCTGTCTGAATGTAATGGTTGTGGCGCGTGCGTCTCTGTCTGCCCGACTTCAGCAATCAATGTGAGCAATATTTTATAAAAAATACGAGAGCAATTTATGTCACTAAATGAAGTGCACATTTCAAGCTTAGTGGTCCATGCCCTACCGGAAGACCTGGAAACCGTCAAAACACAAATCGCGGCGTTTGAAAACGCAGAGATTTATGGCGACAGCCCGGAAGGCAAAATTGTCGTGGTGTTAGAAACCGAAAACCAGGGTTTTGTCACTGACACGATAGATGCCATTAACAACTTACCAAACGTCCTGAGCGCGGTGCTGGTTTATCACCAGATTGAAACCGACCTGAACGACACGGATTCTGACACTGGAACGCAAATTTCCCAAATTGAGGGTGAAGTATGAAAATGACAAGACGTGCGTTTGTGAAAGCAAACGCAGCCGCTTCGGCAGCGGCCGTGGCAGGCATTACACTGCCAGCTTCCGCGACCAACCTGATTGCAAGCTCCGACCAAACAAAGATCCATTGGGACAAAGCGCCTTGTCGATTCTGCGGTACCGGCTGCTCTGTTTTGGTCGGTACTCAAAACGGCCGTGTTGTGGCAACACAAGGGGACCCTGAAGCGCCCGTCAATAAAGGCCTGAACTGTATCAAAGGTTACTTCCTATCGAAAATCATGTACGGGCAAGATCGACTGACTCAGCCACTCCTTCGCATGAAGGATGGCAAGTACAGTAAAGACGGTGATTTCGAGCCCGTGTCCTGGGATACCGCTTTTGATGTTATGGCTGAAAAATGGAAAGCGTCCCTGAAGAAAAAAGGCCCAACGAGTGTTGGTATGTTCGGTTCTGGTCAGTGGACCGTGATGGAGGGTTACGCGGCATCGAAATTAATGAAAGCGGGCTTTCGTTCGAATAATATCGACCCTAACGCTCGTCACTGTATGGCCTCTGCCGTGGTTGGCTTTATGCGTACATTCGGTATTGATGAACCCATGGGCTGCTACGACGACTTCGAAAACGCAGATGCATTCGTGCTGTGGGGTTCAAACATGGCTGAGATGCACCCGGTCCTGTGGACACGAATCACTGACCGTCGTCTGAGCTACCCGCACGTTCGTGTCAACGTTCTATCTACCTATTACCACCGTTCGTTTGAGTTAGCGGACCATGGCTACATTTTCCATCCACAGTCTGACCTGGCGATCGCTAACTTTATTGCCAACTACATCATTCAAAACGATGCGGTTAACTGGGACTTTGTCAACAAACATACCCATTTCAAACAGGCTCAAACCGACATCGGTTACGGACTGCGCGATAACGACCCGCTACAGCAAAAAGCAAAACACCCGAACTCGGGCGACATGTTTGACATGTCCTTTGAGGAATACAAAAAGTCAGTAGCTCCCTATACCGCAGAAAAAGCGTCTGAAATGTCTGGCGTGTCGACAGACAAACTGATCGCTTTGGCCAAACAGTACGCCGATCCTGACACCAAAGTAATGTCACTGTGGACAATGGGCATGAACCAGCACACTCGCGGTGTCTGGATGCAAAGCCTGGTGTATAACCTGCATCTGCTCACCGGAAAAATCGCTACTCCGGGTAATAGTCCATTCTCACTGACTGGTCAGCCGTCAGCATGTGGTACTGCCCGTGAAGTCGGAACGTTCGCACACCGTCTGCCAGCGGATATGGTTGTCGCCAACCCGAAACACCGTGAAATTGCCGAAAAGATTTGGAAATTGCCGGAAGGCACTATCCCGCCGAAACCGGGATTCCATGCCGTATTACAGGACCGCATGCTCAACGATGGCGTCCTGAACTGTTACTGGGTTCAGTGTAATAACAACCTGCAAGCAGGCCCGAACATCAATACGGAGCGTTTACCTGGTTACCGTCATCCCGATAACTTTATCGTGGTTTCGGATCCGTATCCGACCGCAACGGCTCAGGCTGCGGATTTGATTCTGCCGACGGCGATGTGGGTAGAAAAAGAAGGTGCCTACGGTAACGCTGAGCGTCGTACCCAAGCCTGGTATCAGCAAGTCGAGACCATTGGTGACGCAAAATCGGATCTTTGGCAGCTCATGGAGTTCGCTAAGCGCTTTAAGATAGAAGAAGTGTGGCCTGAAGAATTACTGGCCAAGAAACCGGAGTATCGCGGAAAAACCATGTACGACGTACTCTACCGCAATGGTCAGGTGGATGCCTTCCCTATTGAGGAAGCACGCGAATTAAACGATGACGCACACCATTTTGGGTTCTACGTGCAAAAAGGCCTGTTTGAGGAATACGCCACCTTTGGGCGTGGCCATGGTCACGATCTGGCTCCTTACGACCGTTACCATCAAGTGCGCGGCCTACGCTGGCCTGTGGTGGATGGTAAGGAGACCAAGTGGCGATTTAAAGAAGGTTCCGACCCATACGCGAAAAAAGGCAGCGATTGGGACTTTTACGGCAAACCGGATGGTAAAGCCTGGATTATCTCCGCACCATACGAAGCGCCGCCGGAAGTGCCTGATGCAGAATACGACCTGTGGTTATGTACTGGCCGTGTGCTTGAACACTGGCATACCGGCACCATGACTCGTCGTGTTCCCGAATTGTACAAAGCCTTCCCTGACGCAGTCTGCTTTATGCACCACGACGACGCCGTTGCACGCGGCCTGCGCCGCGGCGATGAAGTTCTGATATCGAATAAACGGGGTGAAGTGCGGGCTCGGGTTGAAACTCGTGGGCGCAACAAACCACCTAAAGGCCTTGTCTTTGTGCCGTTCTTTGACGCACGCATTCTGATTAACAAATTGATTCTTGACGCAACGGATCCACTATCGAAGCAAACCGACTTTAAGAAGTGTCCGGTCAAAATCACCAAAGTGGCTTAACCCCCACTCTTTGAATGTACAGGCTGCGAAAGCAGCCTGGTTAAAGAATTGAGCCATCAGGCGGAGAATCAAAAATGAAAAAACTACTTGTTGCACTGATATCTGTAGGCGCTGTGATCACCGGTATTGCACAAGCCGAGTTGGATAACCCCGGCGGCGTGGGCGGAGTCGCATCACTAAGAGGAACTTCCTTACTGGAAGAGACTCGTCCCGCAGACGCGATGAAGAAATACCCTCGTGAGCAAGCACTGGAAAGTGATTACGTTTACCAGCCACCGTTGATTCCACACAACATTCGCAACTATGAAGTATCACTGAATGCGAATAAGTGCCTTTCATGTCACAGCTGGAAGAATGCGAGTGAAATGGGCGCAACCAAGATCAGTGTGACCCACTTCGTTAACCGTGAAGATGCGGTGCTGGCCGACGTGTCACCTCGCCGCTACTTCTGTCTTCAGTGTCACGTACCTCAGGCAGATGCAAAACCTCTGGTCAAAAATGAATATGAACGCGTTGATTCGCTTCGCTAACTCAGGCATCGACTAAAAGAGGCGATTTATGAAACTACTTAAAGCGTTTTGGAAGAGACTGACAAGCCCGAGTAAAGCTGCCGTTGGTATTGTGCTTTTCATGGGGTTTGCTGGTGGTCTTCTGTTCTGGGGCGCGTTCAACACCGGAATGGAAGCGACCAACACCGAAGAATTCTGTTCTGGCTGTCACGCACCGATTGTGGCAGAGATACAGGAAACTATTCACTACTCGAACCGTTCCGGCGTACGTGCGATTTGTTCTGATTGCCACGTGCCGCATGAATGGACAGATAAGATCGTACGTAAAGTTCAGGCATCTAAAGAACTGTTCGCATGGGCCATTGGTACCATTGATACTCCTGAGAAATTCAAGGCACGCCGTGCTCATCTCGCAGAACGTGAATGGGCAAGACTGAAAAAGAACGATTCTCTTGAATGTCGCAACTGTCACCAGTTCGAGTACATGGATTTCTCCGAACAGAGTTCACGTAGCGCCAAACAACACTCAACCGCTCTGGCATCTGGTGAAAAGACCTGTGTAGACTGCCATAAAGGTATCGCACACAACTTACCAGACATGCATGGCGTTGAAGGCTGGGAATAAGGAGAACCTGAATGAGTACATTAGAATCAGTTATCTGGCACGTTCTCGGTTACAGCGCAATGCCTGTGATCATCCTTAGTGGCTTTGCCGCCGTCGCTGTGATTTGTATCTGGCTGCTCTCCATGTGGAAAGACAAAGAATCCTGAGTCAGAATAAAAAAGCCACCGTTGAGGTGGCTTTTTTGTGCGTGTTATTTGTCTGGGTAGCCCTGCGGGTTTTGCGACTGCCAGCGCCAGGTGTCTTGTGTCATCTCGTCCAGAGAGCGTGTCGCTTTCCAGCCCAATTCGGCTTCTGCTTTAGCCGGGTCGGCCCAACATTCTGCGATGTCTCCCGGACGGCGATCCGTCAGTTGATACGGAACCGGCTTACCTGAAGCCTGTTCGAACGCGTGAACCATCTCCAGAACACTATAACCGTTACCTGTACCCAGGTTATAGGTGTGTAGCCCTGCCTTATCACCGACACGTTGCAGAGCCGCTACGTGGCCATCGGCCAGATCCATTACATGAATGTAGTCACGCACACCGGTACCGTCTTTGGTTGGATAGTCACTACCAAACACAGATAAGCATTCTCTGCGCCCGACGGCGACCTGAGAAACAAACGGCATCAGGTTATTTGGGATCCCCTGAGGATCCTCTCCCAGATGACCGCTTGGATGTGAGCCCACTGGGTTGAAATAACGCAGTAAAGTAATGCTCCAATCCGGATTCGCCTGTTGGAAATCCGTCAGACACTCCTCTACCATCAATTTGCTGCGCCCGTAAGGATTGGTCGCGCTGGTCGGGAAATCTTCCGTGATCGGCACTGTTGCCGGATCGCCGTATACCGTGGCAGATGAACTGAACACCAGGGATTTCACACCGGCTTCGCGCATAGCATTCACCAGAACCAGCGTCCCATTCACATTGTTATCGTAATACTCCAGTGGTTTTTCAACCGACTCACCCACCGCTTTGAGCCCGGCAAAGTGGATCACGGCCTCAATCGCGTGTGCTTTTAAGACTTCGACTAACAGCGCTTTATCACGAATATCACCCTGAACGAATTTTGGAGTCACTCCCGCTTCTGCACCGATACGCGGCAGTACACTGGCTTTACTATTGTACAGATTGTCCAAAATGACCGGAGTCATTCCCGCTTCAATCATCTGAATGCAGGTATGGCTACCGATGTAACCCATACCACCTGTCACTAGTACTTTCATTCTGTTTTCCAACTGACGAATTTGAAAGGTATTTTAGAGGTTTTCTTACTGTATGCAACGCATCAGGCCAAAACCAATCGACCTTTGCCCTGCATTTTGGCCCGATACATGGCGGCATCGGCTTTCTTCAGAATGCTATCCAACGTCTCATTACCATGCTCCACATAATACACCCCTACGCTTGACCCTACATGTAAAGTTTGGCCTTGGTACACAACGGGCTCACGAAACAGCTGCAATAAACGTTTGGCCAGCTTGATGGTGTTTTCCCGGTCAGTATGATTCACAATAATGACAAACTCATCGCCCGATAAGCGAGAGACGAGGTCGTGCGCACGCACTTGAGACAACAACCGTTCGGAGATCTGCTTTAATACCGCATCCCCCGCATCATGACCAAAAGTATCGTTGACCGCTTTAAAGCCATCCAGGTCCAAATACAGAACACCAAATCCTTGGTGCTCGGAGAAATTCGCCAGCAGCTCATCGACAATCCGGCACAACTGAGCACGATTCCCCAACCCGGTCAGAGAGTCATGATGCGCGAGATACTCCAGCCGTTCCATCTCTTTGGTGCTCGACAGATCAGAAAAGATAAACACTAAATCATACGCGGAGCTGCTTTCATGATTTTGAATCAGATTCACTTTGACAAACATGGGGATCAGGCGACCATCGATGTGCTTTTCCCAGATCTCCCCTTGCCACAGGCCGTATTCAAACGCAGCATCCGTTATGGTTGGCATCAAAGAGGTCAGTTGATGCCAGTCCATCACCTCGCCGGGAGGCTTGCCCAGAACAGTGTTTTGATGGTATCCCAACATACGACTGAAGGCCGGATTCACCATGGTGATGACACCATCATGATCCAGCACCATCAATCCGTCGTGACTGTTTTCAAACACGCCAGCCGCCAGCCTCTGCCGAGCGCGGTGCGCTTCTTCCTCAGTGACATCCTGAATCGCAAACAGCATCTGCTCCGATCGGGAAAGTACCCGACACGACACCTGAAGTAAGATTTTCCGAGACAGCAGATCAGTCACCCACACCAGTTCATCATCAAAGGTTTTGCCACAATTCAAAGCATCATCGAACAAGCTGCAATCCGGAACCCGAAACAGATCCATCAGACAGGCGTTCTGGATGACATCATCGGTACAACTGAAGACTTCACGACTCGCTGCATTGTGGTGAACGATTTCCCCCTTGCGATTAACAACCAATAAGGCGTGTTGAACGGTCTCGATTACTTCATTGGCAAACGCTTTTTCCACTTCCAGTTTATCCAACGCAAACGTCACGCGTTTTTCGTGCTGACCTAATCTTTCCACCATGGTGTTGAACGCCGTGAACAGCTCACCGATCTGGTCGTTTGACTCTGGGTACAACATAATTCGACGACTGCGATTATCAATGAAGTCCCCCATGGCGCGATTCAGCGCAAAGACTGGATGCACAATGTATTTTTGTACTGTCAAGTAGAGCACGACACTCGCGACAATCATCAAGGTCAAAAACAGCACACTGTTTTCCACAGCCGTTCGATAGAGCAGCTTCAGGGAATCCTTAGATATGGCCATTTTCAAGACCGCGATGCTCTTTTCTCCCCACTGAATTTGAATAGCTGAATAGATGCAATTTTGGCCGATATGAATACCACTGGTTAGGCCGGACAATTGCCGTTCATCTTCTTGGCTAAACTTGAAACCTGGACTGACGTAGCTGGCAAACAGTTGCCCAGAGCGAGTAAACAGCTTTACGCCCAGTACGTCTGGGTCGGCATTGAACGCGGACAGGGCTAACTGAGCTGCCAAGCTGTCTTCTGAATATAAAGAGGTATGCAGATTATGCGCAATGCCACCAGCCAGGACGGTCACTCGCTCGATAAGATTGGTCTCTTCGCGCTGGAGGCTCAATCTGAACATATAAACTTGAGACGCGAAAAAAATCACTCCTGTAAAAACGATAATTGGAAGAACCAATTTGTTCCTGAGCGAGAGTTGGTTGAGTAACTTCATTGTTGTTTTAAAGGCCCCCGGGCGTGTCTGGCAGACACTTAGCAGGCAAACCTCGCCCGATTAAACTTCCATTTTCAATCGTAAATTATTGATTCTTTATTTTGCCTGACGCCGCGGCCCTGCCGTTTACGGCAGAATTAAATGATGACAGCAAACTTGTCGTACTGTTCTCAATTTGGTTTGCAAGCCATTTCCATTGCTGCAACGACATGAGATTCTCAACACTCGTATGTGTTGAGCATCATGAAACTGAGCTATTATTTCATTGAATAGTATCAAATTATAGAAAAAGCATACCTTACGCTTAATAAACCGATTGAATAATGAAACAGATCACCCTTTGGACCAGATTTATGATGGTGAACATCAATGACTAAATCCACGCTGACCCTGAACTGCGATATGGGCGAAAGTTTTGGCCCCTGGAAAATGGGCTGTGATGACAAAGTCATGCCCTGGATTGACATGGCCAACATTGCCTGCGGCTTTCACGCTTCAGACCCACATGTAATGAGCCAAACAATCGACCTCGCGATCCGACATGGCGTACAAGTCGGTGCACACCCTGGATATCCGGATCTGCAGGGCTTTGGCCGTCGATCCATTAGCTACCCGACCAACGAGTTAAGTGAGATGCTGATTTATCAGATTGGCGCACTGAAAGCGTTGTGTGAAAGTAAGAACACCGAAGTCAGCTATGTGAAGCCACATGGCGCGCTCTACCATGACATGATGAAAGATCTGGCTATTTTTGAAGCCGTCGTGGATGCCGTGTCATGCTTTAATGTCCCACTGATGATCCTGGCGACCTCTGACAGTCAGGCGTTTTTTGACATCGCGGACAAATACGAAGTGCCTTTATTATTCGAAGCGTTTGCTGATAGAGCCTACCTGGGTAATGGCTCATTGTGCCCTCGCTCAGAAAGCGGCGCAGTGCTAACACGCGAAGAAGACATCATAAATCAGGTACGTCAGATCGCACGTTACGCGAAAGTCACCAGTAAAGATGGTTTTGTCGTCCCGATAGAAGCCGACACCATTTGCGTGCACGGCGATAACGAATCATCAGCCGGACTGATTGCCAAAATTCGTCAGGCCCTAGAGGAGTAACAGATTGGATTTCGATTACCGAATAGAACCTATCGCAGAATGCAGCATTCTGATTGTATTCGAACACGAACCCAATGCTGAAACGTCTCAGTTAGTGCGTTGCGTCAGTGACGCACTACAGGCAGAACTGGCAGAGTGGTTGATGAACATTACCCCCTCATACAACACCATTCTGATTGATTACTTACCGCACCGCATTTCTATCTTTGATTTCTGTACCAGGACAGAAACTTTGATCAATTCTCTCCAGCCACAACTGAACGCGCACAGCGATACAATTGAGCTTCCGGCTTACTACGATCTATCCGTCGGGCCGGACTTAACACTTTATTTCGACAGAGGTTTATCACTCGAGGATGTGATTCGCCTTCATTCGGACAAGCAATATACGGTCGGAGCGATTGGTTTTGCGCCCGGTTTTGCGTTTTTGACCGAAGTCGATCCGCAGTTAAAGCTCCCCAGAAAAGACACGCCACGCCTGTCACTGCCTAAAGGCAGCATTGCGATCGCTGAAAAACAAACCGCAGTGTATCCCGACAGTTCGCCCGGAGGGTGGAACGTCATCGGCAACTGCCCACTGGCGCTTTATTCCCCTAACCAAGAGCCGATGATTCCGTTCACTGTTGGTCAGAAAGTGCGATTCAAACCCATTAGCCAAGCCGAATTCATCGAACTGGGTGGCACTATCCACAAGGAAGATTTTGTATGAGACACCGCCCTCACCTAGAGGTGAAAAAGCCCGGTCAATTAACTCTGGTTCAAGACTTTGGTCGTTACGGCGTCACACAGATCGGTATTGTTCCCGGAGGCCCAGTGGATGACTACGCCTACAGTTGGGCAAATCATTTACTGGATAACGACATCAATTGTGCCGCGCTGGAAATCACATTGGGTCAGGCCGAATTCGTTGCGCAAGACAAATGCCAGTTGGCATTATGTGGCGGAGACTTGCAGGCCAAACTGGATGGAGTTCGCTTACCCAACTGGTCGGTATTCGTAATGCGCCGTGGGCAAACACTCAGCTTTGGTTTGCCTAAAAATGGCTTGCGAGCTTACTTAGCCATCAAAGGCGGATTCGATGTTCCGTTGCAACTGGGCAGCTGCGCGACAGTGGCCAAAGATAAACTGGGGGGCCTACATTCTAATGGCCGGGCGCTGGAAAAAGGTGATCAACTGTACTTTCACGAGCACCGCTGCAATACGCCATTGAGAGAGGTGTCTTTTCGCTTTCAGCCCAACTACAACTTACCGATCACGTTGCGCGTGATTGAAAGCTATCAATTTGATCAGTTCGACAATGACGCCAAAAACGCAATGTATCAACGTACATTCCAGATCAGCCAGCATTGCAGCCGGATGGGCTATCGCCTGACAGGCAGCACAATCCCTGCGCCTCAGCAGGCGATACTCAGTGAAGGGATTGCTTTAGGGGCGATTCAGGTGCCCCCGGATGGGCAACCGATCGTGCTGTTAAACGATCGACAAACCATCGGTGGGTACCCCAAAATCGGCTGTGTAGCCAGAATTGATCTTCCCCGCCTTGCACAGGCGAAGCCAGGTCAGTCGGTGAGTTTCACACCAGGCGATTTACTGGGACTGCAAGATGCCTGGTGCAAGTGGGCTAAGTTTTTTGGTTATTGATCCCAACCACTTTAGCCAGCGCAGACGGATAACCTCGCTGCTCCGCCAGAACGATCGCCTGGTTTTCGATGGCATCTGCCGTTAACGACAGAGACACCGGGTGCAATGCTTCAATAGAAGCCGTATCGCCATCATCCAATTGCCAGTGCTGCACGAGTTTTCGCGCCGCTTCTAATGCAGATGAACCCTTAACCACCTCCAGTCTGGCATACCCGTTGGCTTCAAACGTTACATCCGCCGCTCGCAAAGTCGCATCATCCCCGGGAATCTGCTGCGCGCCGTACAAAGGTTTTCCCATTGGCGTCGCTGTCTGGTATCCGGGAATAAACTGAGCCACGTGCTCAATCGCGCGCACGCTGCGACGTTCGCTGATATCTTCCAACCAACCGGTGTCCATTTTGCGTTGCAACTCAAGGGGCAACTGTGGTTGAGAAGAAGTGGTGGAGGATCCAACCAAGCCGTTTTTAAACAGCGTGATCTCTTCTGTCATGCCATGCAACTGGAACACGTTGTCAGCGTATGGCGTCAGTTGCGCCATGCCTTTTGACGTGCCTCTTGGACCATGAAAAATCACTTCGGGCCACTGTTCTTCACACTGTGGCCACTGCGTAACATACGCGGCTTTAAATTCCACCAGCCTTTTGCGTTTAAACCCGGCCTGATCGTCCAGTTTTCCAGTTTCGTATCCGCAGGCATTGACCAGATAGTCGGCCTTAAGTTGGGATACGTTGTCTTGATTATCTTTACACGTCAGGCGCCACTCTTGGCCATCATGGCTTGCGCTTATCAAACGCGTATTCAGCTGAACATCACAATGGGGCATCTGGTCAAATGCCAGTGTCGCAGTCGCAGCTAAACGAAATACGCTCCAACCAAATTCGTTGACCATCACTACTGGAAACTTGAGTTGCTCCAGATCCACTCGTTTAGCAAACGGGATTATCCATTCATCAAATGTGATCGGACATTTCGGCTGAACCTGTTGTTTCAGAGCCAACAGCTCTGATTTTTCATAAACTCGATAATAGTCTTCAGGATCGCCTAGCACTCGATTGGCTTCGTTCTGTTCGACCAACTCACGGTAGGAATCAGCAACCACTGTCAACCTCGGCAAGAGCTCTTCTGGCTGACCGCCATCACTGTGTGGTACCGCAATAATTGTTGGCCTCACATTCAGTGTATGTCGATACAAACGTACAGATTCGATGGACTGCTTTAACAGTTCGATGCACTGCTGCTGGGAGATTTCTCGATAGAGGTTGCCCCCAGCATGCAAATGACAGATCGGTGGTCCGTTGACTAATCCATCACTTTTTTCGATCAGTGAGACACGCACACCTCTTTCTGCCAGGTGCAGTGCTGCGGTTGCTCCGGCGACACCTCCACCGATCACGGCGACGTGTGCAGGCGATGTATGTTTACTTAGGTGAGACATTAAAACTGCTGACACTCAAATTCTGCCGATATTCTAAAGCCTTTATGCCATTAAAAAAATCACATTTTTTTCGCGTCTTTAGTTCAGATATATTTCAGTTGCAAGACGTAAAAATTAAAAAAAAGGCTTGACGGACATATTTGCCAGAGGCGTTTTTTTAACCATGTGAATAACAAAACTGGCCAAAAGTCCGTAGTTATTGGGCTAGGACAAATGGCCAGTTATCTACAGTTTGAGTTATCCCATAGCTTATCCACTGTTTTTGTGGATAACTAGAAAAACATCCCCGACTTGACTTAACTAAACTCTTTATTTACAGGGGTTAATAGCCTTTTTATTAAACTACTCACCACCACAAAAAGTGTGCAAAAAGTAGCCAGAGGCAACATTAACCACATGGAAAGGTGCAGCGCTGGGGACAATTCAAACCCAAATTTCATCACACCGGCGACAACCAGCTCCGAACCGAAACTGGCAACCACACCTGCAATCAACGCCATCAGTCCATATTCCGCCCAGATAGTGCGTGTCACCCGTTTTTTACTCGCACCTAACGTCCGGTAGAGGCGAATTTCGTCTTGGCGTTGTGACAAACTCAGCCGCAGCAGAGTGAAAATCAGTAACAGCCCAGCCACTACACCAATAGCCGCAAGTAAAGTTATCGACCAGACAATCTGTGTTAATAACTGCTGGATTTTGGCCCCCATGCTGCGAATATCCATCAGGCTGACCGTGGGATGATTGCGCGACAATGACGTGACCAACGCATCATGCTGTTGATCGATCCGGAAACTGACTAACCAGGTGGCCGGAATGCTGCTCAGCACATCCGGAGTGAAAATGAAGTAAAAATTAGGTTTCATGTCTCGCCATTCCACATGACGGATTGAGTTAACTCTGGCGCTGAGCGTTTGCCCGTTAATGACAAACGTCAGTTCATCACCAAGCATCAATCCCAAATCGCTCGCCACATCAGACTCTACCGAAACCCCATTGTCATCCGTCCACTCCCCTTGTAATAAGTCGTTGTGCTCAGGCACATCGTCTGCCCAGGTAAAGTTAATTTCACGACGCAAGGCATCACTTGCCTCCCCACCATTGGCGACTTGTTTGGCGTCTTCGCCATTTACTTTCGATAAGCGTCCGCGAATAATCGGATAGGCTTCTGAGCGGTCGACACTCGCGCTATCGAGGGCGTTGAGGTAAGCGTCTTTTTCGTAAGAAGCGATGTTTAATGCAAATGCGTTGGGGGCATCAGGAGGAATGGTTCGCTGCCAATCGCTAAGCAAATCTGTGCGAACCAGCCACATTACCGCCAACAACATCAGTGACAGGGCTAGTGCGCCAAACTGAACGCCGGAAGACAGAGAGGATCGGTTGATGCGGCTTAGCGCCAGTTTAAACGATGTCGACAATGGCAGACGCGTCAGACTACGGGTCACCAACACCGACAGCATCCCCAGCACAATGAACAACACTAAAATACCCAGCAGTACAATCCACACCAAACGATTGTCGCTGTAGGCGTAAACCATTGGCAGCAGAGGAACCAGTATCAGCCAGGCATAACGCCGGTTGGTTTTGTCATCAGCCTGAGGTTGCATCACATTGACCGCGTTGATATTCAGCAACGACAGCAACGGGATGCCAAGTGCCGGAACAGCAATCAATACACTGGCCCCAATCGCCAACAGCGCCGGTACCATTCCATACCCCGGCAGCGGATTGGGCAACAAATCCGTTAGAGGTATGCGCAGGAGAACTTCAAGTAATATGCCAATGATGATGCCAAAGACAGAAGCAATCAAAGACAGAATCAGTACCTGGGTTGACAACCAACGCCGAATCCAGCGGCGGCTTGCCCCGAGACTTTTCAACATAGCAATGGTCTTTTTCCTGGTCGAAACGTAATGCTGACACGTGAGTACCAGTGTCGTAGCGGCCATAATCACCACTATCGCCACCGTCAGTGACAGATACTGTTCGGTACGCTGGAATACTTCGTTGGTCCGACTGGCTGAGTTCTGATCGCGCCAGCGATCGCTCGGTGTTAACGTTGATGACGCTTTGAGTGTTTCAATTTGCTCATCCGTACCATTAACGAACAAACTGTAACGAACTCGACTTCCCAGTTGCACAGCACCGGTCTTCTCCACATCGGCCTGATTGATCAACACCGCCGGCATCTGCTGAAACGGGTTGAAGCTCAAGCCTGGCTCTTCAACGATACGGCCTGTTATCACAAAATCGGCGTCACCTAACGTGACCTTGTCACCAATAGTGACCTCAAGCAGATTGAATACCCGTTCATCAAGCCACAACTCGCCTGGCTTGACATGTTGGCGCTCTATTTTCCCGTCCGACAAACGCATCTCACCGCGCAAGGGATAATTTTCTTGCACTGCTTTTACGGTTACCAACTGCATGGTCTGTTCACTAAAAGCCATGGTGGCAAAGCGTGTCATAACAGAGGTGTTCAGTTGCTGATTTCGTGCCGCCGCCTGCAACGCTGGTGGAACTGGATTGGCGCTGACGTAAACACTGTCTGCGGTTAACGCTTCTTTCCCCTGTTTTACAACCACCTGTTCCATGCGTTCTGCCAGAGCAGACAAAGCAAAAATACAGGCGATGATTAAGGTCAACGCGACTGAAATGGGCCACAACTGTCCATGGCGGATTTCATTCCAGCTCCACGACCAGATACGTCTATTGGACTGATTCACCGTGCCAGACATACTCATGCCTCCTCCAACCGACCTGACTGGATATGCAGTCGGCGGTCACAGCGCTGGGCAAGATTGATATCGTGGGTAACCAGAACCAGCGTTGTGCCGTGTTGTTGGTTGAGGTCGAAAAGTAACTCGATAACTTTGGCTGCGGTTTTCTGATCCAGGTTGCCAGTAGGCTCATCCGCAAACAGAATCTTAGGCTGAATCATGAACGCCCGTGCCAGAGCAACACGTTGTTGTTCACCACCCGAAAGTTGCGATGGTGAATGATCCATCCGATGTTCCAATCCAACAGAACACAGCAGTTCCCGTGCACGCTCAGTGTCTTCTTCTTCACCTTTGAGCAAACACGGCAATGTTACGTTCTCCAGCGCCGTTAAGCTCGGAATTAACAGGAAGCTCTGAAACACGAAACCGACGGACTGACTGCGGATTGCCGCTCTGGCCTCATCGTCTAGTTGCGACAAAGACTGCCCCAACAATTCAACGTCTCCACCGGTCGCTGTATCTAATCCGGCCAACAATGTCATTAGGGTCGATTTTCCTGCGCCTGACGTTCCGACAATCGCCACACTCTCACCATTTTTAATGTCCAGATTTATGTTGGTTAAGATTGTTAAACTTTCCTGTTTAGTGGAGACTACTTTACTAAGAGACTCAGCTTTAATAACGGATGTTTGCATGATTCGACTACTTTCCTTGATTTTTATTCTGATATTTTCGGTTCAAACGCGTGCTGAAACACTGTTAATTCTGGGCGACAGCCTCAGTGCAGGCTATCAAATGCCTATTGAAAAAGCATGGCCCAGCTTGTTACCGGATGTGTTGGTACAAAAAGGCAAACCGGTCGATGTGATCAATGGCAGCATCTCTGGTGACACCACGGGAAACGGTCTCGCCCGATTGCCACAACTGCTGGATCAGCATAAGCCTGATAGTGTGTTGATCGAGCTCGGCGCCAATGACGGGCTGCGTGGTTTCGCTCCCCCTATCATTAAGCAGAATCTCAACACCATTATTGATACCATAGAAGCCGCTGGTGCAACGCCTATTCTGATGCAAATTCACGTTCTGCCTAACTATGGCAAACGCTATACCCAAGCGTTTTCCGGTATTTACCCTGAGCTGGCCACTGATCGCTCGGTAGCGTTGATCCCGTTTTTCCTCGAAGGCATCATCACCAGTAATCCACAGTGGATTATGGATGATGGCCTGCACCCAAAACCTGAAGCTCAGTCCTGGATTGCCGAATTTGTCGCAGATTCAATCGTCGATTTACTCTAAGCCTGACTATTTAATGGTTTAGCTCAATAAACTTTACTCAACTTTACGCTATGTTGTGTACTTATCCTGATCACTTACACCGGGCAGGTGCACAACATATGATGATTGAACCTATTATTCAGGGCGTGGTTGCACGTTCCGCTCATCCATCCGGCTGCGAACAAGCCGTTCTTCAACAAATTCAATACGTAAAATCTGCCAAACCGATCGCCCACGGACCGAAGCGCGTTCTGATTCTCGGCGCATCATCCGGCTTCGGGCTGGCGGCACGCATTGCGCTGACTTTCGGCGCGAATGCTGACACCATCGGCGTCTCTTTTGAGCGTGGCCCGTCAGATAAAGGCGTTGGCAGTGCTGGCTGGTACAACAATCATTTCTTTAAACAACACGCAGAAAAAGAAGGCCGGGTTGCCATCAATATAAACGGTGATGCCTTTTCCCAGCAGGTAAGAAACGAAGTGATTGAAGCCATCGAAACCTATTTTGAAGGCGAAGTTGATTTGGTGATATACAGCCTTGCAACCGGAGTTCGACCAAATCCAGAGACTGGCGAGCTCTGGCGTTCGGCGATTAAGCCGATTGGCGAACCGGTGTCGGGATCGTCGATTTTGTTGGAAAACGATCAATGGATCGATTCTCAGTTAGAGCCCGCTTCAGAGAAGGAAATCGAAGCCACCATTAAAGTCATGGGAGGCGAAGACTGGGAAGATTGGATTGACACGCTGATCAATAATGACTCCATCGCCGAGGGGTGCAAAACCATCGCCTTCTCCTATATTGGCCCCGAGGTCACACACTCTATTTACCTCGACGGCACACTGGGCCGTGCCAAGGTCGACCTGCACCAAACCAGTCACTCGCTCAATCTAAAACTGGCAAACTATAACGGTGGCGCTTATGCCACAGTGTGTAAGGCCCTAGTCACCAAAGCAAGCGTGTTTATCCCAGGTCTTAGCCCTTACATGATTGCCTTGTACAAAGTCATGAAAGAAAAAGGAACCCATGAAGGCTGTATCGAACAAATGCACCGCCTGTTTGAGGAAAAACTCTACTGCCGGGCTGGTGTTCCGGTCGACGGAGAACGGCTGGTGAGAATGGATGACTGGGAGTTAAATCCCGATACGCAGGAAAAAGTTCGTGCACTCCTTGGCAAACTCAACCAGAGCAACTTCCAACAGCTTGGTGACTATGCCGGATATAAACAGGAGTTCCTGCATCTGAACGGCTTTGGTTATGAGCAAGTGGATTACAATCAGGATGTCGATCTCACCGCGTTTACGGATTGATACGCTTTTTTAATCTCATCTCAATGCTGAGACTTGACCAATTCCTTGTGTGCCCCACCTCAAAGTGGGGCATTTTTTCGTACATTATTGTCAATCTCTATAATAATTAAATAAAAAAGCAGCCCGTTATTGCTTGACGTTTTAGTCGTAACATCTGGTGCACGGAAGCACGGTTTGGCCGCAACAAGGAAGAATGTATGTCAAAAATCAATACTCGCGAGTTATCGATCCCTTCGGAGATGCTCAGCGGCTGGCAGACGATCGTCAATTTGCTTGCTGACATTGTTGAAGTTCCCTCAGCCTTGGTCATGCGTATCCATGATCAGCATATCGAAGTGTTTTCTAGCAGCAGCAATACCACCAATCCCTATAAAACAGGAGACTCTGAATCATTAGGACAAGGTTTGTACTGTGAAACGGTGATAAACGAGCAGCGTGAACTCTTGGTTCCGAACGCTCTGTCTGATCCCGAGTGGCGTGATAACCCCGATGTAGCGCTCGGTATGATTGCCTATTGTGGCATTCCGATAAACTGGCCAGACAATTCACCGTTTGGCACCATTTGCGTGTTGGATACCCAAGAAAACCATTTCAACGATCTTTACCGCCAACTGCTGGCGAGCTTTCGTGACTCAATCGAATCTCAACTCACGACCGTCTACCAGAAAGAGAAACTCCAGGTGTTAAATGAAGAGTTACGCTCCAGGGTCGACACCAGAACAAAAGATTTAGTCGATCTGAACTATTCACTGAATCAGGAGATTGACCGCCGACGAGCTGCAGAGCAGGAAGTCGCTTACCGAAAACGACATGATATGGGGACTGGTTTTCTCAACCGAAAAGCACTCGAAGCCGAGCTGGATACCCAGCTGAAAAGTGCGGATCAGAACATCAAACCATTAGCGCTGATCCACATCGGCTTCACCAATGCACGACGTGTACAGTCCAAATACAGTTATTCCATCTGGGAAAAGGTGCTGGTGCAGTATCGGGAACGCCTGGGTGACCTTTCTCAGTACGAAGCCATTACGGCGCGACCGACCTCTACCGATATCGTTCTGGTTGTAAAAAGTCAGCATCTGGACGACAGCTTACACCGCTTATGTCTGGCGCTGGTGGAACTGGGGTATCAGGAATTTGAGGTGGACGGCGAACAACTGCTACTCCACTCTTTCATCGGGATTGCCAAAGCCACGCCGGGCATCAACGGCACAACCCTACTCAAACACGCCACAGAGGCAATGCTGTCGTGTAAAGATTCGGGGCATAAGTACAGCTTTTACTCACAGGATCTGTCCGCTTCACAGTCACACATCAGCCAGCTTGAGGGTTACCTTCTGCAAGCGGTACGCAACGACGACTTGCTGCTCTATTTTCAACCTAAAGTATCACCCGTCACACATCGCTGGTCCGGAGCGGAAGCGCTACTGCGCTGGAAGCACCCGATTCTAGGGGATATCAGTAATGAAACATTGATTCATATGGCGGAGCAAAATGGGTTAATTTTTGAAGTCGGCAACTTTGTATTACGGGCTGCGATCGAAAAAGCCGCCGAATGGGCTCCTCGTATCGATGACTTCAAGCTGGCGGTGAATATCTCTGCCATGCAATTGAAAAATCCACTGTTTGCAGAGCAGGTCAACGAACTGCTGCATACGTATCAGCTTCCCGCTCATTATCTGGAACTCGAAGTGACCGAAAGCAGCTTAATTGCAGACGAACATGTGGCCCAAAACAGCTTAGAAGCGTTGCACCAACTAGGAGTGACATTGTCACTTGATGACTTCGGCACCGGTTATTCCTCTTTCAACTATCTGAAAAAATTCCCTTTTGACGCCATTAAAATCGACAAGAGCTTTATGCAGCAGTTGGACAGTAGTGATGATGACAAAGAGATCGTCCGTTCTATCGTCAACGTCGCAAAGAAACTTGAGCTGAAAGTGACCGTCGAAGGCATCGAAAGTCAGCAGCATGAGCAGTTTATTATTGAAGAAGGCTGCGACTTTGGTCAGGGCTATTTTTATGGGTTACCCATGCCTTGTGATGAATTTGAAGCCTGCCTGAACAACCAAAATTACACTGGTAGCATTGAAATTCGTTACCCACAATAGCATCATCTCCTTTACTCACCGGGCGGTGATTCCTATAATCCCCGCCTTTCTCCATCTTACCAGGCAGTCATCATGGATCAGTTAACCGCGACCCTGAAAAAAATAGAAAAACAAAACTACCGCGCCTATCAACAAATCAAAGGTGAATATGACTTCGGCGACTTTCGTCTGTTCATCGATTATGTCCAGGGCGATCCGTATGCTTCAGCGTCGCGTCTACGCGCTCTTCGTGCCTGGCCCCTTACCGGACTGGAGTGGCTTCTGGATGAGTCTCCTGCCTATCAGATGGCCGCCCGCGACTTTATTGCCCGCAGTTTCGCTGAATTTGCTAAGCAGGAAAACAGTGTCAGCATCGCACTGACCGGACAAACTGTACTGGATAACACCGCGGTATTGTTTACCGAAGAAGGCATAGAGCTGCGTTTTCGTCTTAACCTGCCCGCTGAAGGCCGCAGTGTTCTGGGTAAGAAAGCCAATAACATTCTCACATTCCATTTGCCTAAGTTTCTTCGCCGCGCCACGTTGGAGCGAGAGCTTGATAAAGCAGCACTGATCCAACATTGTGAGGTGGTCGAAGATCAGGAAGCCCTGCGTGCTCAGTTAGACGAACATGATCTCGCTGCGTTCGTAGGGAACGGCAGTGTTCTGCCTCGTGTCGCTGGTAACTGCGATCTACCGATGAAAGAAGCCGTGGCGTTTGTGTCGCCTCAAGCACTTCAAATCGAACTTGATACGCCGAATCAAGGGAAAATACTCGGCATGGGCATTCCGAAGGGCATCACACTGATTGTCGGTGGTGGTTTTCACGGTAAGTCGACGTTGCTGAATGCCATAGAGAGATCCATTTACAACCACATTCCGGGTGACGGTCGTGAACGTATTGTTACGGATTACAATGCAATGAAAATCCGTGCGGAAGATGGCCGGTGCGTTCACCACCTCAACCTCTCAAACTACATCAATCATCTGCCGATGGACAAAGACACCGCGGACTTCACCACACAAGATGCATCCGGTTCAACGTCACAGGCGGCCTGGCTTCAAGAGTCTATCGAGTCCGGCGCCTCCACTCTGCTGATTGATGAAGATACGTCTGCGACAAACTTCATGATCCGCGACGAACGGATGCAGGCTCTGGTGGCGAAAGGTGATGAGCCAATAACCCCTCTGGTTGATCGTATCGGGCAATTACGTGATGAGCTCGATATCTCAACCATTATCGTTATGGGTGGCTCTGGTGATTATCTGGATGTGGCCGATACCGTAATACAAATGCACGACTATCAGGCTGTTGACGTCACAGAAAAAGCACAGCAAGTCATCAAGCAACACCCGACCATGCGTCACAACGAATGTGAGACACCGCTGGACACGTTCCGCCCACGCGCGTTAAACCGCGCCAATTTGCAGGCCATTCTGGCAGACGGCAAGTTTCGCATTAACGCTAAGGGGAAAGACTCATTGCGTTTTGGCAAAGAGTTCACGGATTTATCTGCACTTGAGCAGTTAGAATCGGCCAATGAAGTGAACGCCATTGGTTGGCTGTGGTTCCAGTTAGCGCAGCTCCCTGGCTGGTCGGAAAATCCTGCTAAAGAGCTGGCAGCAATGCTACATAGCACACAGTGGTACAGCATTATTCCAAATCATGGCGATCTGGCACGCCCTCGTGTTCTGGATACCATGGCCGCGCTCAACCGAATGCGTAAATCTCAATTCAAACCGGCTAAATAACACTCGCTGGAATTAAAACGCCGATGCGTCAGCATCGGCTTTTTTGCAAGGACACAAGATGCCATTTTCGCTGACTACGTCACGTCTGATATTAAGAGATTTCACTCCAGATGACCGAGATACATTTATCGCCCAGTGCCAACATCCGCACTACCAGCGGTTCTATCATCCTTCAGACCATACTCAGGACGCCCTGACAACGAGAGTCGCTGAGTTTATCAACGAAGCGACAATGACTCCACGCTCCCGCTATCATTTGGCCATTGTCGAGAAGGCAAGCCAACGACTGATTGGGGTTGCAGGCATGCGCCTAGAAGACAACGCCAACGCCGCTATTGGATTTGGCCTTAATGTTAATGAACACGGTAAAGGGTATGCGTTTGAAGCGATGACTACGTTGCTGGAATTTGGTATCGCCAGTTATGGCATTAAGCGCATTTACGCTGACACTTTGGTGGAGAATCGACCTGCGGTTATGCTGTGTCAGCGTTTAGGATTAATAGAGTTTGAACTAAGTGATCAACCCGACATATTACGGGGCACTAACGTCCAGCCAGTGCGATTGTTCGGCTCAGTACTCTGAACGGAGAACATTCCAGGCAGAGCAAAGGATCCGAAACTGCTCACTGTTGCCGTTCTCACGATCGGGATGCCATTTTAAAGCCAGCTTTCGCCAGCGTTTCCGTATTTCGGCCGAAGTGGCGTCCAGCGGTAAGTCGAATAATCTCAGCGCTTTAGCTTTATCCAGATTCCCGATTTCTTTACTACCAACAAAATCCCGGTAGCGGGTCCAGAATTCATTCAGCAGGCGTTTGACTTCCCCTTCTTCCGCTTCATAGTTGTGCCAGTCACTGTAATACTCACGCAATGGGTCTTCCATGTCGATCACATGCCCTGACGAGCGAAAAACGTAAGTCAATTCAATGTCCATGGCTTCCACTTGCAGCCACTGTCGCGGATAGAGTGTTTCCTGCAGTTGATACAACGCGTTCATCATCAGGAAATTACGCTTAAACAGGTCTTTCTCCGGAGAAGAATCCAATACCGGCATCAATTCCAGTTCACTTAAACGCGCAGCTAACGTGTGTACTTTCCAGCCCTGGGGCTGCTCTTTCAACACTTCCAGAATAGGCCACAGTAGTGGATTCTCGATTTCGTGTATAAATTGTTCCGAAAGTTGATGCTGTTCAGTCATAGTCGAATGCTTGATCCTTAAGTCGTCGCTCTCTCACTATAGGATCAAAATTCACCAGATTCAGCCACATGGAACAAAGGAATTGATCTCTGCGACAAAAAAGCCAGCTTTCGCTGGCTCGTTGCTTGATTAGATAACACCCAGTTCACGCAGACGCTCCATCAGGTAGCTGTGCGCGGTATAGCGTTCAGACAGAACCACGTCTGGTTTTGGGTGCAAGAACAGAGGCAATGAAATACGCGATTTCTCCTGACGTTCACCCGTCGGATTGATCACTCGGTGTGTCGTGCTTGGGAAATAACCACCGGACGCTTCCTGAAGCATATCTCCGATGTTGATGATCAGATTACCGAAATCACATGGCACATCAATCCACTCACCTTCCTGGCTTTTAACTTGCAGACCCGGCTCGTTAGCGGCTGGCAGAACTGTCAACAAGTTGATGTCTTCATGAGCAGCGGCACGAATCGCACCAGGCTCCTCATCACCACTCATTGGTGGGTAGTGCAGAATACGCAACAACGTTTTGTCACTGCCATTGATCATCTCTGATAAAGCCACAGAGAACTTCTCTTGCACGTCTTTCGGCGCATGTGCTTCAACCCAGCTCAGCAGAGTCTGGGCAAATTCATTCGCACGCAGGTAGTAGTCCAGAATCTGAACTTTTAGCTCTTCAGGAATCTGCCCCCAAGGGTACACATGAAAATACTCTTTAATGTCTTTGACCGAATGGCCCTTAGCCACTTCAGAGACACTTGGTGGAAAGTAGCCATCTTGGGTATCAACGTTAAATTGGAATTCATTTTTGCGTTCTGAACTAAAAAACTCGTACCAATTCTGATAGATAGACTCAACCAGTTCTTGTGGGATTGGGTGATTTTTCAGAACACCGAATCCGGTTTCACGTAGTGATTTGACAAATTGCTCCGCCGCATCTTCGGCAAGGTAATCGACAGTTTCCAGTTTCATGACTTTACTATTTGTTATTAATGGCTTTGAGCGGCTGATAATAGATACCCACCGTTTGTAAATCAAACTTTAATGAAATGCTGAAGTTTAATTGTGAAATTATTGAGCGATCTTCGATGTTTTCAACAGCAATCGTTTACGTCGTGTGGAAAAACACACAATTGAACAACGTTCGATTGTGTGTCATGCTTCTGTGAATGGATAAAGGCAGGAGCCACTATGTCATCAACCAATTCCACTGTATTACCGTTCAAAAACAACAGAACTCTTCTTATATTGACGCTTCTTTACGGGGTGTTATTTATCTTCAGTGCTATTGAGCCTTCTTCACGTGCGGTATGGGTAGCTGAAATCGTCCCTGCTGTGCTCATTCTTGGCGGCATCTATGCGCTCTCACAGCAATTCCGTTTTAGTGACACTGCTTATGTGATGATGTTTATCTGGCTGGCACTGCATACTATTGGCGCAAAATACACCTTCGCTGAAGTCCCCTTTGACTGGTTCAATCAGTTAATTGGCTCAGAAAGGAATAACTTTGACCGCGTGGCTCACTTCTCTATTGGCCTGTATGCTTATCCCATTGCTGAATACTTAATCAGAAATAAGCATTGCAAACCTGTGTTGGCTGGCTTTTTTGGTTTGTTCGCGATCATGAGTGTTGCAGCTGGCTATGAAATCATCGAATGGTGGTATGCGGCTGTTGCTGGCGGGGATGAAGGCATCGCTTTTCTGGGATCTCAAGGCGACATTTGGGATGCTCAAAAGGACATGCTGTGTGACACATTGGGCGCGATCACATCGTTGTGCATAATGATCGCGCAATCCCGGTTTCGCTAAACCTGCGTATTGGCCTGTAACCAGCTTAAATAAGGATTGAAGCCATCGATAATCGGCACTTGTACGATCTGCGGAACTTCGTATTCATGAACCGCTAACACTTCTCGTTCAAGTGCCTCATAACATGCACAACGTGTTTTAATCACCATCAATATCTCGTCATCACGACATACAGCGCCTTCCCAAACATAATGACTGTTGATAGGAATCGTTTGGATGCATGCCGCCAGTTGATGGCGCAACAAACTCTCGATGATCTGATCGGCGTTTTGGTGATTGTTGACTGTGGTCAGAACAATACAGAATTTTTCAGATTCCATCTTCATTCCCTCCGATTGGCACGCCTTTCATCACAGGCGTGGTAAATTTTTCGATCTAATGGTGATTGCGGCTCTGCGTTTGCATAAATACCACACTATTAATTATGAATTGGCTCTCAAAGTACACAAATAAGATTATCAATATAACTCCGCATTAAACCTGATCATCTATGATGGTCAGGCATAACAAAAAACATTTCTATCTATTATTTGCTTGCTGAGACGATTTATGAACACACCAAAAACCAATGCAAACGCAACATTGTGCTGCCCTTTATGCGAAAGTGAAGAATTTCTGATTTCGGAAAACAGTCACAATATGCTGTGCGCTCACTGTGGCTCCTTTCTGCAAAATATCAACCAGATCCATCGCACGGTCAGTAATTCAGGGCTAACTTCAGCTTCAACCAGTTACATTCACAACACCAACTGCACGTCACACTGAAACTGCACTGGCGGAAAACAATAAAGCCAAACTGATTCGCAGCTTGGCTTTATTTTCGCGTTATAACCATTGGGAGATATCCCTAAGATTGTCGATCGCGTGAACGGTGTGTGAGTAGGTTCTGGAGTGTGGTCCGAGTAACTGCAATGTCCTCACGCCAGCGCGCAGCCCGGCCTCCAACCCCTTCGGCGTATCATCGATATATAAGCACTCTTCCAGCGTAAAACCCATATTCATCGCAGAGTAACGAATGAGGTCTGGTTCCGGCTTCCAGCTATTGGTATCAAACGCAGAAAACACTTTACCTTCAAAATACGGCATTAACCCCGTCAAAATCAGGGCATGCTTGGTCTTTTCCTGAGGGCCGTTGGTAGCAACACAGTACTCAATGTGTCTGGAATCGAGCATCTGAAGAATGTCCTGAGCGCCATCCATCGCCTTAAGGCCGTGCTCAAAAAGCTTTTGAACTTCATCACGATAAAGAGGTTCCAGAACATCAATGGACACCTGAAGATTCAAATGATCACGTGTTTGAGCCAAAATATCCGCCAGCTTGCCCCCCTCAAAATTCGCCAGAGCATCTTCGTAGCGATATCGGGCACCAAAACTGTTAAACACATTGACCAGCGCCTCGCAGCACAATTTTTCACTATCGACTAACGTGCCATCACAATCAAAAATGACACATTTCACCTTTTTTTTATGCATTTAAGTCACCTAAGCTGCTAACGCTAAATTCGATAATAGGTGCTAATAGCCATGCATAAAGGATCCAGTTAACAGAAATAGTGTATTGCTCGGCGTGAATGACAAAAGTTCAGACAATATCACTCTTTCTCATTCATCAAGTATCAGCTTGTTCGATGTAAACGGTTTTCCCACTCTGGGGTAGCTGGCATTTTTGTGCCACGGAATACGCAAAAGCCTGAGCCAGTTGGGCATCGTTTCCTTGTGCTACCACATCAGAAATCAATGATGCCGACTCTTGTTGCGTAACAATAGCGCACGCGACAGGTTCACCAGACTGAAAGCCAAGGTAAAGGTCACACGGTGAGGAGTAGATAATTTGGGTGAAAAATTCGATCGTCAAAGCCTGTTCCTGCTCCCCTTCCCAAACCTGCGCCTGAAGCAAAGCAAACATCACCGTGAGGCGGTGAAAGTCGACCAGGAAAACGTCTTGCTCCGGAAACAGTGTGCTTCCTGCGAATTCATCCTGGCTCAATTCGTGGTAGGTAAATAATGCGGCTCGTTTTTGATAAAGAGAGTGACCAGCAAGACTTTCCTGAGTAGGAAATTCAACATCGATCTGACTGGCAAGCCAGTTATTTTTGAGTTCGGCGATAGCCTGCACAGAAGTTGCCATTGTCAGTCATCCCAAGTAAGGCTTAAAATCATGCAGGCAGCATACCACCCCGTATGTGATGAGCAAGCAGTTATTTTCTAAGCGTTTCTTTGTCTGAACAAACTGCTATCATGGGTAAAAACATTGACAGGAAAAAGAAATGCTAAAGAAAATCACCCTGGTGTCTATGATTTCGCTCGGGCTGGCTGGCTGTAGTGGTGACGAGGTTGGTGACGTCAGCCTGGGATTATTCACGATGAAAGACATTAAACTTAACTACCTCCAGGACCCTATTGTCAGTGGCGTGACTTGCCACGTCGCCTCCATTGAAGCCGACTTGAGCCTGGCAGATCCTTCAGACAGTTCGATTTCCTGTCGTCAGACTGGCGAAATCACCCCGGAAATGATTGCTGAGATAGACAAATCCGCTTCCGGTGAAGTGGTATTTAAAAAATCAAAAAGCATCTTTTTTAAAAGTATGAAAATCAGACGTATTCTGGACGCGCAAAATCAAACTCTGATGTATATCTCCTATTCGACCAAAGAAACATCCGGCAGCTTTAAGCATAGCTTGTCGACCGTGCCGTTATGGGGAACCAAAGCTTACGGCGCATACACAACAGATAAGAAATAATCAACCAGAATCTAAGAAGGCGACGACTGCTCACGTTGTCGCCTTTTTATGTAATAAAGATGAAAACTATCTATTCTTTGTGTGATATGATGCGGCAAAATTTTTAACCTCACTGACAACATGAAGTTTCCCGGACAGCGCAAATCTAAGCACTACTTCCCTACTCACGCCCGCGATCCAATCTTAAACCAAGCCCGACAAGCACCTAAATTATATCGACCTTTTATTGTCGGCGTCGGCCAGACAATCGTAGACATTGAAGCACGCGTTGATGACGAGTTCCTAAATAAATACGAACTGAGTAAAGGGCACTCTCTGGTTCTGGAAGAAAGCAAAGCGGACGATCTCTATGACGAACTGGTTGAGCGTGGATTGATCACACATCAGTATCCGGGAGATACCATAGGTAACACTCTACACAACTACTCTGTGTTGGCTGACAGCAAATCGGTTCTGCTTGGTGTAATGTCAAAGAATATCGAGGTTGGGTCTTTTGCGTATCGGTATCTTTGTCGTACTTCATCACGTATGAACCTCAACCACCTGCAAATGGTGGACGGCCCAATCGGGCGTTGTTATACCCTGATTTCTGAAGACGGGGAACGTACCTTCGCGATCAACGAAGGTCATATGAACCAACTGCGTCCGGACAGCATTCCTGAAGAAGTCTTTGATAAAGCCTCAGCCCTGGTGGTTTCTTCATATCTGATGCGAGGAAAACCAGAAGACCCGATGCCAGCAGCCGTCGCACGTGCCATCGACATCGCTAAACAGAAAAACGTACCTGTCGTCCTGACGCTGGGCACTAAGTACGTGATCGAAGGCAATGAAAAATGGTGGCAGGACTACATCAAAGAAAACATCACCATTGTGGCGATGAATGAAGAAGAAGGTCACGCGCTGACCGGCGAGAAGACGCCATTGCTGGCTGCAAATAAAGCGCTGGACTGGGTCGATCTGGTGTTGTGTACCGCAGGCCCAGATGGCCTCTATATGGCAGGTTTTACAGACAAATCAGCACTGCGCGAAACTGAGCTACCGATCTTTGAAGGACCTATTGCCAGCTTCAACCAGTTCGAGTTCAGTCGCGCGATGCGTGAGTCGGATTGTCAGCACCCGCAACGGGTTTATTCTCACATCGGGCCATACTTAGGCGGACCTTTAGAGATCAAAAACACCAATGGTGCCGGTGATGCGGCATTGTCAGCCTTGTTACACGATATGGCCGCCAACAGCTTTCACCTTAGGAACGTGCCTAACTCATCGAAACACGATCACACCTACCTGACCTACTCATCGTTGTCGCAGATTTGTAAATACGCCAACCGGGTCAGCTATGAAGTACTCACCCAGCACTCTCCTCGCCTGTCGCGCGCCCTTCCTGAGCGAGAAGACAGTCTGGAAGAAGCCTACTGGGATCGCTGATACCAAACAAAAAAACCCGCCACCGGCGGGTTTTTCTTTATTCATCAGTATCGGTTACTTGGTTTGTTTTGGTTGAACAAACTTACGGCTGACATCCACGACAGCGACATCATTGAAGAAACTTCTACCGAGTAACAACGGAAACGCCAGATGGGTTCTATCTGCCAACGTGAACTCCGTCTTTTGTTTTAAGTCACCAATCTGGATCCAGGCAGCGACAACCGCACGTTTTTGAGATTCATCGCTACTGGACTGCTTAATCTTAACCCAACGTTCAACTGGCAAAGCAAGCTCTTTGCTCTTGAGCTTGTCATGCTCAATTTTAAACTTAACCCATTCTTTGCCATCGCGTTCAAAAGGGATCACGTCAATAGCACTGATGGATGAAGTCGTTGCGCCGGTATCGATTCTCGCTTTAAAGAACTCGGTCAAACCAGGAACATATACCCATTCTTGCTCGCCCAGAATCAGTTTTCCATCCGATGTCTTCTTCGGTAGCGGTTTTGGCTTAGGTTTCACTTCCTGAGGCTTCACCTCAGGTTCAACCTTCTCGGTTTTAACCTCTTCCTTCGGTTGGGTTTCCGGTTGAACCACTTCTGGTGTGGTTACCTCCGTTTTGGGGTTCTCAACCTTAGGCTGTGTTTCCGGCTCCACTGGAACTTGACTGGTTGTCGTACAGGCGACCAGACCACCGCACAACATTAGTGGTAATAACAATTTCCATGGTTTGTTCATTCAAATACCCGATAGTAATTATTTTGAAACGCTCACAATGGCACTGGCAACATAAGGGATGTGTTTCTCGGTCAGGCCGGCGATGTTAATTCGGCCATCTCCCACACCGTAAATCCCATATTCTTCACGCAGTTGTGCCATCTGTTCTGGTGTAAATCCTAGCACAGTGAACATGCCTTTGTGTGACTCAATAAAGTCGAACTGAGCCGTTGCATGAACGTTACGAAGCTCTTCACACAGTAAATGGCGTAGCGCCACAAGACGTTGTTGCATACAACTGAGTTCTGCTTTCCACACTTGGGTCAGCTTATCATCCTGCAGGATAGTTTTAACCAGGGCGGCACCATGATCCGGTGGCATCGTGTAGGTGGCGCGTGCCAGCGTCAACAGTTTACCTTTGGCGTTGGCAACATCCACATGGTTTTTACCCACCACGATAGCCGCACCAGTCCGTTCGCGATACAAGCCAAAGTTCTTGGAGCAGGATGTAGTGATCATCATCTCCTCCACATTGTCGGCCATGTAACGCAGCCCTTTTGCGTCCTCTTCCAAACCATCACCAAATCCTTGGTAGGCAATATCGACAAATGGCATGAAGCCTTTAATTATCGACAGTTTGGTGATCTCCTGCCACGCAGCAAAGTCAATATCTGCGCCAGTTGGGTTATGACAGCAGCCATGCAGCAAAACCACATCATTTGGCCCTGCTTTAGACAGATCGTCCAGCATGCGCGCCACATCGACCTGCTTGGTTTCCGGGCTGAAATAGTGATAGAACTTCACTTTCAGGCCAGCGGCTTCCATCACGGGTTTGTGATTCACATAACTTGGATTCGAAATCCACACTGTGGTATCAGGCTGGGCCACTTTCATCAAGTCTCCCAACATACGCAGCGCGCCACTGGCACCAGGTGTTTGGATTGCGGCGACACGATCCATCGCAGCTGTGCCCGATAACAGCAAATTGACCATCGACTGGTTAAACTCTTCACAACCAGCAAGACCGACATAGGATTTTGTGGTTTGTGTAGCAACAACGATGTCCTGAGCCTGCTTAATCGCTTCCATCACCGGTGTTTCGCCGGCACTGTTTTTATACACGCCGATACCGAGATCGACCTTGTCTGGTCGAGGATCATTCCGGTAAGCCACAGAAAGAGAAAGAATAGGATCAAGTGCTGGTGTTGGTAAGTGTGAAAACATGAAAGTCACAACCCTTTGAAATTCAAGTAGTGGCTCACGTTAACACTTGTTCATAAAAATTCGAAGCGAAAATTCTTATCCGATTAAAATTCGGTGAACTTGTGGATGATTTGGTTGGAACTGCCACGCCATTGCAAAGATGGGTCTGCTTTATCCTGTTCAAATCGCCCATCGACCAGCACGTCGATGTATGAGGCAACCTCTTTCTGAGCATCGTTTAACTCTTGCAACGTGTATCCGGTCCACATCCAGATATCTTTGTCAGGACATTCCTTCCTGACGCGCTTAACAAGCTTAAGCACAGCATAAACATTAGCAGGGTGAAGCGGATCACCACCTGATAGTGACAAGCCACGTCGCTTTATCCGCGTATCGTTCAGATCATTAATGATCCGATCTTCGGCTTGCTGAGTAAACGCGCTACCAGCATCGAGCTTTTGCGTTGATTGATTGTAGCATCCACGGCATTGATGCACGCATCCTGAAACAAACAGCGTACAGCGTGTCCCGGGACCATTCACCACATCAACGGCGTAATATTGGCAATAATTCATTGTTATTCTCTGCGTCGCACTGCCGGAGACCTGCCCCGGCAGTGCATGTCCGGATTAAAGGTGTTTCACCCGACGTTTCACTTCTTCTTGTTTACCAAAGTTAAACGGACGCGCATCCGGGCTTCCCAGATAACCGCACACGCGACGTGTTACCGACACTTTAGAAGAGTCATGATTACCGCACTTCGGACAAGTAAACCCCTTGCTGGTGCAGTCGAACTCGCCGGTGTAACCGCACTCATAACACTCATCGATTGGTGTATTGGTGCCATAGTAAGGCACTCGGGTATAGCTGTAATCCCAAACGTTTTCTAATGCCTCGACGTTCTGCTGCATGTTCGGGAACTCGCCGTAGCAGATAAAACCACCGCTGGAAATTGGCGGATACGGTAACTCGAAGTCGATCTTATCGTACGGATTGACTTTCTTTTCCACATCAAGATGGAAGCTGTTGGTGTAATAACCTTTGTCTGTGACGCCTTCAATGACGCCAAACTCTTTGGCATCGATACGGCAAAAGCGATTGCACAAGTTCTCGCTGGGGGTGCCGTATAGGCTAAACCCATAACCTGTCTCATCCGCCCATTGATTCACGGCCTGTTTAAGTCGCGTAATGATGGCCACCGCTTTGTCGCGCAGCTCTGCGTCATCGTACACATGTGTCTGATTACTATAGAGCGCATTAATGGTTTCATGAACGCCGATGTAGCCAAGAGAAATAGATGCTCGGCCATGCTTGAAGATATCCGCAATGGTGTCTTCTGCTTTGAGCCGAACTCCGCATGCCCCTTCCATATACAGAATCGGGGCCACGCGGGCACGTACGTTCTCCAGGCGACTGATGCGAGTCTCCAGTGCACGTCGTGCCAGTTTAAGTTTAGTATCCAGTAACTCGTAAAAACGGTGTTCGTCGCCCTGAGCCTGAATCGCGATACGCGGCAAATTGAGGCTCACTACCCCGAGATTATTACGCCCTTCATGGACCAGCTCACCATTCTCTTCATAAGTACCAAGAAAACTGCGGCACCCCATCGGCGTTTTAAACGATCCGGTCACTTCAACAACCTTGTCATAGTTAAGGATATCCGGGTACATCCGCTTGCTGGCGCATTCAAGTGCAAGCTGTTTGATGTCGTAATTGGCATCGCCTGATTTGTGGTTCAGTCCATCTTTGATTGCGAAAACCAGTTTCGGGAAAACAGCTGTTTTTCGGTTTTTACCTAAACCCGCAATGCGGTTTTTCAAAATAGACTGTTGGATCAGACGTGAAGCCCAGCTCGTCCCCAGACCAAAGCCAAACGTAACGAACGGTGTTTGCCCGTTAGCGGTATGCAGCGTGTTTACTTCGTACTCCAGTGACTGGAAAGCGTCAAAACACTCTTTCTCCGTGCGTGCGTCTGCAAACGCTTGAGGATCGTGAATATCCCACTCTTGCGCAATTTTCAGATGTTTTTTATGGCTGGCGACAACATAGGGCTCAAGAACCTCATCAATCCGGTTGATGGTGGTACCACCGTAAATGTGGCTGGCAACCTGAGCAATGATCTGTGCAGTCACCGCCGTGGCAGTTGAAATTGACTTAGGTGTGTCGATCTCTGCGTTGCCCATTTTGAAACCGTGGGTCAGCATCCCTTTCAAATCGATCAGCATGCAGTTAAACATCGGGAAGAATGGGGCGTAATCCAGATCGTGGTAATGCAAGTCGCCCTCTTCGTGGGCCTGAACAACATCGCGTGGCAGAATGTGTGTCTTCGCATAATGCTTCGCAACAATCCCGGCCAATAGGTCACGTTGAGTCGGGATCACTTTGCCATCTTTGTTTGCGTTCTCGTTGATCAGGTCAACATTACTTTCTTCAATAAGCCCTTCAATTTCCCGTGTCAGTGCACTTTGCTTTTCTCGCGCAATGTCACGATCGTGACGATACTCAATGTAAGAACGGGCCAGTTGTTTATACGGCCCTTGCATTAACTCATTTTCGACCCGATTCTGGATATCATGAATATGAACTTCATCGTATTCTTTAAGCTGTAACTCGACCGCTAACGCAACATTCAGTGCGTAAATCGCGATTTCTTTATCGACATTTTCCGCCGCGGCTTCCACTGCTGCCTGAATGCGGTCCCTGCTGAACGGAGCTCTTGAGCCGTCGCGCTTAATTACGATTGGTTTCACTTTTTCTCCTTACCCCAGCATGCTCGCAGAGTTATCCACAAACACACCATATAGGGTTATTTCTTATCTAACTACCACAATATATTGTGGCGTATTTAACGAGAACGACCACTAAAAAGTATTGATGTAGATCAACCAAAACAGACGGGAGATTAAGAACAAATCGATCTTATTGCGCGTGATCTCAATTGAAAAAGAAACTGTGAAAATTCAATTTTTTCCCATATTTGAACTTGATTTTTTGCGAGAGTTGCTAGGATAAGGAACACAGACATCAGAAGGGTGTATCAAGTATGAAAACGACTATTTTTCGTTCATTTTTATCGGCAGCGATACTATTTGGCTTCTCACTTCCTGCTACTGCTCAATCAGTCGCTGTGACGTCTTGGAATATCGAATGGCTATCCAGTAATCCGTCGCCGTCCGTGACAGAGTCCCAACGTGACGAAGAGGACTTCAAACAGCTTGCGAATCATTTTCGTCAATTCACACCCGGGATCCTGGCATTTCAGGAGGTGAATGATTATGGCGCTATCAATCGCGTGGTCGGTGATGATTACCAGTTGGTGATGTCAGACCGTTCCGAGTCCGGAAACGGGCGCTTTCAGTTTAGCGACATCAATCAATATACAGGGTTTGCGATTAAGCGCGGTATTCCGTTCACTAATGTGAAAGATGTCCGGCTGGACAAAGGCCAAAGTAGCAAACTCCGATTTGCAACTTACGTGATTCTTTATCCAGATTCAAATCGCCCCGTACATGCGTTGTCCGTTCATCTGAAGGCTGGTTGCAGCGGCGCTTACCAAAATGAGCGAGAATGCCGTATTCTTAATTCTCAGGCCAAAGCGCTCAACACGTGGATTTTGGATCGAACCCGTACTGGCCAGCCATACCTGATTATGGGAGATTTCAATCACAATCTGGCTTATCAGGGGGATTGGTTTTGGTCGACCTTAGTGAAAGGTTTGGATGATGAACCTACATTGACGACACGCTACACCAAAGCAGAATGTAAGGTTCGCTCCAACAAAGACCCTAAACGCACTCATCAGTTTAGATCCTTGATCGATCACATTATTGCCAGTCCGGATTTCGATGCCGGGCCGGCAAAACAAAATACGTTTAGCAGTGAGGATGTACTCAAATTTAAACTGAGCGATCATTGCCCTGTCAGCACCCAACTGAAATGGTAACGGCTCTGCCGGGTCTCCCGGCAGAGGTCATCAGCTAGCTCCGCTTCTTCATCACCGAGTAATAGAACACTGATATCGAATTGTGAACATAGGTGGTCCTCCCCGAATCACATCCACGTGTGTCAGGTTATGTCATCTGAGCGGGTGCGTTTTATACTTTCTTGAACGTCAGCATCCAATGCATCGCTCCAATCCCCACCATCATTGCGATAAAAAATGTCCATACCCCAGGGTTACCTAACGCCAGACTCGATACTGCGGGACCTGGGCAAATTCCAGCCACTCCCCAACCGACACCAAATAATGCCGCTCCTCTCAGAAGATTCGCATCAATACGCTTATTGTCTGGCACACAAAATGTGTGAGCCATCACTGGCGCCGATGTCTTTCGAATCGCAAAGAAGTACGCTGGCATGAAGACCATCAAGGCGCCCCCCATCACGAATATCAGACTGGGATCCCACTCGCCAGCAACATCTAAAAAGCCGATCACTTTGGCCGGATCAGCCATGCCTGATATCACCATGCCTAACCCAAACAACATACCGGAAACCCCAGCAGCCAACCGAAACAACACTTTGTTCATCATCAAGAATACTCTCTTATTCTCATACGACGTGAAGACGAATAAACACCGTGACACCGGCCACCAGCATGAACGTCATCGTAGCCACAATAGAACGCCGTGATAAACGACCGATCCCACAAATGCCATGCCCGCTGGTACAGCCATTCCCCAACCGAGTACCCAAACCGACCAACAAGCCAGCCGCCACCAACATCATAGTGCTGTAGTTAAATTCGTCTGGCGCGTGCTCAGCATAGGCCAGAGCGCCAAGGAATCCACCTGCAACCATACCGACGATAAACATCAATCGCCATGAAAAATCTTCGTGCTTTGGCGTTAATAGCCCTTTCAAAATGCCACTAATACCAGCAATTTTACCGTTCACTAGTAACAGCATCGTGGCCGAAACGCCCAATAGCACTCCACCTGCTAATGATTCCCATGGAAAAGAAAATGACATGACTTCACACTCCTTCACTACTGACAAAACACGCTGTGCAAACTGGTGATCAGGTGCGAAATTCTGGGATCCGCTAAGGAATAAAACACCTGTTGCGACTCTTTTCTCGCCTGAATCATCTGATGCTTTCTCAATACCGTGAGATGCTGAGAAAACGCAGACTGACTGAGCGATGAGTTCTTCTGCAACTGACCCGCCCCAACTTCACCTTGCGTTAACTGGCACAACACCATAAGCCGCTCAGGATGCGCCATAATTTTGAGCAGCTCAGCCACTTCCTCAACGTTTGATTTCATTTGATCAATGTTGGCTGTATCCATAGAAGGTCTCATACTCATACGACTTATTTAGATGTTACTAATAAATGAAACTTAGTCAATACTAAATTAGCATTAACAGATTTAGCAATACTTACATTAGACTTTGCTAAAATTTAATCTTATAGTAAACGCGTCATCCAGTGTATGGGATACACAATGACGATCGAGAATGGTGTTAGAGTATTGGCAGGCAGTATAATTCTAATTTCATTACTGTTAACCGCTTTGTTCATCCTGGCTTTGTATGGTCAACGACATTTATTGGCCTGAACCTAATTCAAAGTTCATTCACGGAACTATGTCCGGCAGCGGCAATTTTGAGAAAACTGGGACGGCACGAAAGCGTCAACCAAATTAAGCGGAGTGAGAATATGACAAAAATAGTGATCGTTGGTGGCGTGGCAGGCGGTGCCTCCGCGGCAGCTCGTGCTCGCAGACTGAGTGAAGACGCAATCATCATCATGTTTGAACGGGGGCCGTTCGTTTCTTTCGCCAACTGTGGTCTGCCCTACCACATTGGTGGTGACATCAAGGAACGCAGTAACCTCCTCCTTCAGACACCAGAAAGCTTCAAGGCGAGATTCAACGTCGATGTACGTGTCATGAACGAAGTAACCCACATAGACCGCAACGCCAAAAAGGTCACGATCAAAAACCTCGTTGATGGCAACGAATATACCGAAAGCTACGACTTTTTGCTGCTCAGCCCGGGGGCAGCTCCGATCGTTCCACCGATCCCAGGTTTGAGCAACCCATTGACGCATTCACTGCGTAATATTCCTGATATGGACAAAATCCTCCGGACACTACAAATGAACAAGCCTGAACACGCCACTGTTGTCGGCGGTGGTTTCATTGGCCTGGAAATGATGGAGGCATTCCACCAACTCGGTATCAAAACGACCTTAATAGAGATGGCTGACCAGGTTATGACTCCCGTCGACCGGGAGATGGCAGGTCTGGTACACGAAGAGATCCGAAGCAAGGGCATCGATCTTCGTATTGGCGTCGCTTTAGAGTCTGTTGAGTACCAACTTAACCCCTCGATGGCCAGTCAGGACTCCGGAGAGAGCGATGAGCACCAACACATTGAAGGCGAGTTGACGCTGTCCCTCAACAATGGTGACACATTGGTGACTGACATTCTCATCATGGCAATTGGCGTACGTCCCGAAACCACGTTGGCAAGCCAGGCGGGTTTACAACTCGGTGAACTTGGCGGTATTGCCACGAATGCAGCCATGCAAACCAGCGATCCCTTCATATACGCTGTTGGCGATGCCGTTGAGGAAGCTGATTTCATCACGGGTAAACCGACCTTAGTGCCTCTTGCAGGGCCAGCGAACCGACAAGGACGTATGGCCGCAGACAACATGCTGGGTCGGAGTGAGTCTTATCAGGGAACACAAGGCACGACAATCTGTAAAGTCTTTGATCTGGCCGTGGCCTCCACCGGTAAAAACGAAAAACAACTTCAGCGAGAAAACCTTGTGTACGAGAAAGTCTACGTACATACCGCCAGCCACGCCAGTTACTACCCTGGCGCTGAAGTGGTGTCATTTAAGCTCTTGTTTGACCCTGTTTCCGGCCGGATTTTCGGCGCACAAGCTGTTGGAAAGGACGGTGTCGACAAGCGTATTGATGTCATGGCGGTGGCGCAGCGTGCTGGTATGACCGTTGAACAACTTCAACATCTGGAACTGACCTATGCACCGCCCTATGGCAGCGCCAAAGACGTCATCAACCAGGCGGCGTTCGTTGCCAGCAATATCATGAAGGGTGATGCCAAAGCCATTCACTACCACGATATGGATCAACTCGGTGACGAGCAGATCATTCTGGATGTGCGTAATCCGGGTGAACGCGACAACAATAACCACATCGCCGGGGACATCAATATTCCGGTCGATCAATTAAGGGATCGCTTGAATGAACTGCCCAAAGACAAAGAAATCATTATTTACTGTCAGGTTGGATTACGCGGTAATGTTGCTTATCGTCAGTTAGTAAACAATGGTTTCCGCGCCAGAAACCTGTTAGGCGGTTACCGCACTTACAAGTTCTCACAAGCTTGATAGAACGAAGAGGGAGAGCTTATGCTCTCCCTCTCTGTGCTAACCATTTTGTGGCAGTAACAATGACGCATGCGCTGCGACAACTCTTAACATGTTGTTCTCCCTCGCCCATACACGAGTAAAAACAAACTCACCACTTGCTTCCTGTCCTTCATAACGACCTTCAATGGCCGCATTGGTCTGCACGATTGCTGAATCAGCTAACAGTATGATCTGCATTTCTGACAGCTCGATCACGCCTAGTTTCAGTTGCCCGGCCTGATGCATTGCAATATCCGCCGCTTTGCCTATGCGCTGACCAAGGTGATTGACGAATATCAGCGAGTCTGACAGTAAATCGGATAACGTCATCACGTCCGATTCCAACATTGCTAGTTTCAGCCTCTGCTCACTATCCTCAATGTCTTTACGTTGCATCTCGACCCCCTCGTGCATTCGTTTAATCCAATACCGGGCGGAAGAAGCTGCGCTCATAGCTAATAATGCAGTCGGTTTCTTCAGCAAACGCAAACGCGGCCTTACACGCATCATCCTGAAAAGAGTCGGAGCGGTACTTATCATAAGCACTCAACGACTCAAACGTGAATAAAGCCAGCGCCACATTACTCACCCCTTCTGATGGCAGAAAATATCCGTGATGCTGTCCGCCAAACTTTTCGACCAACGGAATCCACATTTTGGCATATTGTTCAAACAGATCGACTTTCTTGGGATCAATAACGTATCGCAAATAACAGGTGATCATAGAGTTCTCCTTACTCTTATCGTGTTGAAGTAGGTAACGTGCCCCGCTTCATCTGGCGTCCGGCAGACTCCCATAAATAAACGGACTCAGATCAATGTCTTCCAGCTCACAAACCGCCTTGATGGTCGGGTGTTCGCATAAGCGCCTGAGGTAAGACGCCAGATGGGGAAACGTCAGCGGCGAGCGTGCCACGGGTAATGACCATTCCGCCAGCATAAACAAAAAGAAATCACATGCACTGATTCGCTCGCCAAGCAGGTATTCGTGATCTGCGAGTTGTTGATCGAGCAACGCGAGTGCTTCCGCGATTCGTTCGTCCTGCGCCGCCACCACATGAGGAATAGTACTGTCATCCGTAGTGTGGCGGTGTGGGTAATAACGAACCATCAGCTCAGCCTGTAAAGTGTTGTTTAAATAAGCTAACCACTGAAAAAACATCGGCCGAAGAGGATCACCTAATGGCGGGATCAATCCATATTGAGGGTGAGACTCACACAAATGAATACAGATCGCAGAGCTTTCAAAAATGGCCTGTCCATTGTCCACCAATGTCGGTATACGCCCAGCAGGATTGAGTTTACGATACTCCGGCGACTTTTGTGAATTCGTCTGTTTATCAACCAGTAACAGCGTGTAGTCAAGCTGCATCTCGTGCAGTAAAAAGTGCGGTGCCAAGCTGGCGTTGTTCGGATAATAATAGAGTTGATACATGGTGATTCCTTTCTATGCCGTAGATTAAGCTTGTTGGTGAATAAATTCCTGCGCCATTTTGGGGCTGGTCAGACGAACAAAGCGAATGTGTTCAAACTGCGGATCCTGACTCATTGCCTGATACCGCTCTCGGTTACGATGAAAGTGCTTAATGCTCCACCACACGACAGACTCTTTGCTAAAAAACGACTTCCTGAATGTTTCCACGTTGCCTGTTCCAGGCCAGATCTCCTTGCGGGTAGCCGAACGTACCAACGCCCTTGTGACTGCCTGATACACCGTTCGTGAAAATGAATAATCAATCCATATTACCGTATCCACGTTAGACCACTTGATCGGTACCGTGCGGTTGTAATTCCCATCCAATACCCAGCAGTCCCTTTCAAGACGCTGGATTAAAGCGGCGAAAAATTCGTCATCACTGGACTCCTGCCAATTTGCTTTCCAGAACAAAGCATCCATCTCCACATGCGGGTAACGCAGTTTATCCGCCAACTGACGACTAAATGTCGACTTACCACTACCACTTGTGCCAACGACATTAATCTTTTGCATTTTAGCGTCCCCGTAACGCAATTCGGCCTTTCCAAATACCCAGTGTTATGTGTCCACTTGGCGTTATTCACCTGCGACGCAGATGTCGTTTTATTCCTATTGGGTCACATCACTGGCAAGCAACCCGTACAATGCGGAATCAGAGATAACGCCGTCGATCTCCCAACGTTGGCGTAACATCCCTTCCTGCACAAAACCCAGTTTTTCCAATGCATTGGCAGAAGAGGTATTCAACGGATCAATTTCCGCTTCGATTCTGCGCAATGACAACTGGCCAAACCCGTATTCAATCAAAGCATTCGCGGCTTCGCGCACGTAGCCTTGCCCCCAATTCGCCTTTCCTAAGCCAAAACCAATCTCAGCACGGCGGGAATGTGCACTGTAACTGAACAACATGCACTTACCGACAAGCTGTTCGTTGCTTTTCAGGTACATACCCAGAGTTAACGACTCCCCACTTACCATGGCGCTGTGGCTGGCTTGAATAAACGCTTTTGAATCATCAATTGTTTGCCAGGGAGGCGAATTCCAGTATCGCATGACTTCATCATCGGAAAAGATAGCAAACAAAGGCTCTGCATCCCCCATATCCAGTGGACGTAACACCAGACGCTCTGTTTCCAAACTTGGAAAAAACAATTCTTTCTTACTCATTCGTTCCTCTTTCGTTGATTAATTCGTGTCTGCTTTTTGTCTGACGGCCGTTCTAAGCCTGACACGTTTGATTACAGCACTCGCGACTCGCTCTCCCAGTACAGAAACCGACAGACCCAGCAGTATCAGTGCACCCGCAATCACCTCCAGTCCGCTCATTTTTTCGTTGAGTAAAAGCGATGAAGCGGCGACACCAACAATAGGGATAAGCAAAGCAAACGGTGTCACAAGCGCGGCCGAATGGTGTCTCAGCAACCATCCCCACAGAGCAAACGCAATCAAAGTCGAAACATACCCGACATAAGCCAACGACCACCATGACTGACTGGTTGTTGCCATCAAGACGCGAAGCGGCTCTTGAGTTTCAAACATATAGGAAACGACAAACAAAGGTAGCGGCGGGATGAGACTCACCCAGACCATAAAATGCAGCAGATTCACTCCCGCCATACGTTTCATGATTAGATTAGAGAAAGCCCAAAACAACGCAGCACACAAAATTAGTGTCACACCCAGTAACGTAGCACTGCCATTGGCGGTGAAAAAGAACAGGCTAAAGCCCGTCGTGGCTAGGCACATTCCCGATATCTGAAATCGGCTGATGCTCTCTTTAAACATCAACACGCTCAGCAAAACCGTAAACAGAACTTGTGCTTGCAGCAACAGCGAAGAGATACCTGCTGAAGCGTCTGTTTTCATGGCAACAAACAAAAAACTGAACTTCAGGATACCAAGAAAGAGCCCAACGCCGATCACATTCCACATCGACGTTTTGGGGAACGGAACCAGAAAAACCGCAGGAATTGCAACAACCAGAAACCTTAACCCAGAGAACAAGATCGGCGGGAGTTCGTTCAAGCCAAATTTGATGACGGAGAAATTCACGCCCCAAATCAGCACCACTAAACACGCGCAGGCAATACTTTTGACATCCATTTCAGCTCTACTTAGACGGTCCCATTCCCCGGCAACCGTTCACCATCATCTACTGTATTATTCAGGAAGCACCTTACCTGATTAGCTAAAACGTTGAAGCTCTTGTTGAAGTTGCTTCAACTCCTGGCGCTTTTCTTCAATCTTACGCTTGTATTTGCTGACCTTATCGAGTTTTCCCTTGGCTTTAGCATCTTCAAGATCGGTTTGGTACTCGGCGATGTCGCGGTTAAGCTCGTCAATCTCGTTAGTCAGCTCTTGTTGCAGTTGATCGTCGCTACAATGTGTTTTTGCCTCTTTCAACGCTTTATTTAGCCCGGAAAGTTTAAACGGATTCCCCTCGTCCTTGGCGATCTGGATCTGGCTTTCAATTTCGCAAAATTTCCGCTCACAACCGGACAGATCCTGACAATCATTGGCGAATGCCTGTCCTCCTATCACGAAGCTCAACAGGCCAACAGGTACACGAATAACAGATTTTAAACGTAACAATTTCACAGACATATCTCCCAGTTTATTCCTATAATGCAAGGCTACCCCTGCCCGGGTTCACGAGCAAGCATTGAGCGGATATTGATACCCAATCACGCCAAATTTCGCAGCTTGCGTGATTCAACTTGCAATGAAATTACCCTGATAAATATCTGACTTTTGTTTTTAACACCAACAACATATTACTGTAACATTTATCAGCA